>SBBU01000266.1 GCA_005239585.1 Planctomycetaceae bacterium | reverse complement strand
GAACAGACGGCAGAGCTGATTGACGCCGAAAAGGCCAAGAAAATCTATGAGCAGATAGTAGCGCAAAGGAAAGACCCTGCCCTGCTTGAATATTATGGATATGGCCTAATCAGATTCAGATTATTTCCAATAGCGCCAAACAGCACATTTGAAGTAACAATAGAGACAACTCAAACACTCCGCGCAAATAACGGAATCGTGCGGATAGAGGCCTTGAATCCCAATCTAAAATCTCGCCTGACTCCTGTTAAAGACGTAAGCCTAGAGGCGACAATCGAGTCTTCAAAACCGATCAGAACCGTATTCTCCCCCACACATGATATCACTCTATCTCGCAAATCAGAGAACAATGTAATGGTAACCTACCAGAAACAAAATTATTTACCTCAAAGTTCATTAATCCTCTACTACAACCTCGACAAGAGTGAGATCGCACCCGGTTTGTTCGGATTCATGGAGCCCGGCGAGGATGGCAAGTTCATGCTGACAATTTCGCCCCCTATGGCCACTGCGGTAACTCTCCCCAGAGACATTGTGTTTGCCATTGACATATCCGGATCCATGAAAGAAGGGGATAGATTAAAACAGGTCAAGGCAGCGCTTCATAAATTCATCGACGGTCTTTGTGAGCAGGATCGGTTCAATATCGTCACATTTAGCACCGAGGCAGGCAAATACAAAGATGGGTTCATCAAACCAACCAAGGAGGCAAAGGATGCAGCAAAGTTATTTGTGGATGACCTGCAACCGAGCGGCGGCACTAACATTGAGGAGGCCCTGAAAAAGACACATAATCATGAGTTCAGAGAGGACGCTGTAAGAATAATACTATTCTTAACGGATGGTCTTCCTACAATTGGCGAGCGTGATACTAACAAACTAGCATTCCTGAGCAAATATGGGAAATTACCTCTTATTACTTGTCCTATTGGCTGTAGGATGCAAGTCAATTGCCCCCATGTAGAAAAAAATCACGATAGAAAAATCCGCATTTTTTGTTTCGGTGTAGGATTCGATGTAAACACACAGCTTCTCGATCTTATCGCGACAGAAAACAAGGGAGACCGAATATATGTCCATCCCAAAGATGACCTGAAATTAATAATGGAGACCTTCGCAGGCCGTCTCGATGCGCCAGTCCTTGGAAATCCAACAATAGAGTTTGATAGCAGCATTGCTGAGGTATATCCGAAGAATCTCCCCGATCTATTCAAGGGTCAGGAACTCATAGTTGTTGGACGCTTTAAGACAAAAGGCGAGAAGACAATAACCCTCAAAGGCGAGGTAAATGGCAAGCCCAAGTCTTTTTCATATAAACTCAATTTCTCGCACAACTCCGATTATTCATTTACTCCCAGACTATGGGCGATTCATAAGATTGATTTTCTGCTCGATGAAATAAGGCGCAAGGGTGTTCAGAAAGAACTTGTTGAGCACATTGTCGAACTTTCCAAGAAATATGGAATTGTTACGCCATATACTTCGCTTTTAATCGTGGAAGATGGACCAGTAGACACAGCTACCCTAAAAGATAATGTTACAAAGATACTCCAAGAGTCACAACAGGACAACTTTACGGGAGAAAGAGAGAATAAAAAAGTCGTGAATCAACAGGATTGGCGCTACTCTTATTCAAACGAAAAGCAGTTTGATAATTGCAACAAGAGTATCGGCCGCGGCAACGACGCCAAGTCTCTTCAGCAGACAATGAGCAAGATGCGCCAGGTCTCAAACCGCGCCTTTTACAATACCTCCGGCGAATGGGTGGATGCCAACTATGACGCAAAGCGTGACGCGAAGAATGTAAAAGAGGTAAAATTTCTAAGTGAGGAATATTTCCAATTCATTAAAGACAATAACGATGCGGCACAATATCTCGCACTGGGTGACAAAGTCACATTTCAGTGCGGCGACCAATGGATTGCCGTGAGATAAAAGGGAGGTGTAAAATGATACACTTATTTGCCTTTATAGGCATATTAATTCTGTCTGCCATGCCTGTTAGACAGGAAATGGAAAAAGGCCTGCCAAATTCAAAGTCTCAGACAGGTGACAAGACAGATCCCAAACAGGCTGACAAAAAAGCGCGAGTGGTCGATGTGGTGTTTGCCATTGACTGCTCTGGGTCGATGGGGCCTGTGATCGAGACCGCAAAGCAAAAGGTCTGGTCAATCGTGAATACCATGGCAAAGGAGACACCAAAGCCGATCATCCGCATAGGACTCTTTGCATACGGCAATGCAGACAAGGATGCCAGATTGTATGATCTCAGTGATGATCTCGATGAGGTCTACAAAAACTTGATGAACTTTAAGGATGAAGGTTGGGGGACCGAATGGGTCGGGTGGGCAGTTAAACAAGCAACTGACAAAATGAAATGGTCCTCAGAGAAAAATGCATTAAAAGTCATTTTCGTCGTAGGCAACGAAACGGCAAGACAGGGCCCCAAGGAGCTCGATTATTCAAAGACAGCCCCTGAGGCAATAAAAAAAAGCATCATTGTAAATGCAGTATATTGTGCTACTCCATCTGAAAAGCCAGATCCAACCTGGATAGAGATGGCAAAGCTCGCTGACGGAACATTTGTTGCTATTGATCAATCAGGCGGATCCGTCTCTATAGAGACACCCATGGATAAGGAACTAAGCGAATTAAGCAAGAAGCTAAACGATACATATATTCATTACGGGGACTCTGGGAAAACGTACAAAGATAATCAAACAGAGCAAGACAACAATTCGTTCAAGCATGGCGGGCTCGCAAACGATGCAGAGCGGGCATGCCAAAAGGTCTGGAGCTATGACTGTTCAAGGTGGGATCTCGTTGACGCGATGAAAAACAAGGACTTTAAGCTCGAAGATATAAAGAAAGAAACATTGCCAAAGGAGCTTCAATCCAAGTCGCTCGAAGAGCTCAGGTCATATATTGCGACAAAATCAAAAGAGCGAGATGAACTTCAGGCAAAGATCAAGGATCTTGGGGAAAAGAGGCAGAAATTCATCGATGAAGAGATAAAGAAGCGCAACCTTGATGATTCCAAGTCGCTAGACAAGAACCTCAAGGAAATAATTCTGCATCAGATGCGCAAGTAGAGGAGCCATATGCAAAAGCATCTAGTATCATTGAGATTACAGGGTTACTCCCTGCGCTTAAGCATGGGAAGCCCGCCTCGACTCGCCGTCTTCGGCGAGGCGGGCTACCCAGCACCGAGGGCCATTAGCACACGTGACAACCAGCGGCCCTCTGGTGCAGAGTGGACTAGCATGCAAAAAAGATTATCATTAGAGGAACCCTGTACTAGAGACTCACTAAAGTCTCGCTATAGAATCTGTGAGGTGCTCAATTGGGTGATAGTTGGACAACAGCCCTCAAGGAAGGTTCCAAAGAGGCATTTTGTCGGATAATGGAAATGTACAAAGATAGAATTTATGGAATCGCCTATAGGGCAACTGGAAACGCACAGGATGCTGAAGATACTATTCAAGAGACCTTTCTCAGACTCTGGAAACATCGCCAGACAATCAAGACAGAAGGCGAGGTATACCCGTGGCTAAAAAGGGTAAGCCTTAACTTTGCAATTGACTTGAAGAAAAGGCGTAAGAGAGAGGAAAAATATCTCCCAAAAGAAGAGCCAAGACCAGGACCAGAAATAGGGTCGGAAAATCTCCAATCCCAAGTGGTTCAGATGGCGCTCGATTCCCTCGACGAAGATAAACGTTCTGTGTTCCTGTTGAGAGTCATAGGAGACTATTCATATCAGGAGATCGCTGAACAGCTTGGGTTATCACTCGGGACAGTTATGAGCCGACTCCATAGGGCGCGTAAAGAGCTTCATGACAAGGTAAAAGATTTGCTGGAAGAACAGGCATGAAACCAAAGATTCAAGATCTAAACTACAAGATCCAAAACAAATCACAAATCCAAATTTCAAACTTTTTGGTAACATTTGTATGACGGATTGTTCAAAATTTGAAGGGCTCATATCAATGTTAATTGATAATGAGCTATCAGACACGGAATCAAAGGAACTGAAAGAGCATCTTGATTCATGCGAGCCATGCCGCAGGCTTTTAAATGAATGGAAGAGATCAACCAGCCTTTTCAAGCAAGTGATCGAAAAACCAATCGAAAAGGGCCGCTGGGATAAAGTGAAGGAAAATATCCTCAATGAAATAGATTCAAATGGATCTGAATGCGAGTCGAGAGAAGAATCGATCTCTGCCCATATAGATCAAGAGCTTAGCGAGACAGACTCTGCTGAAATCAAGGCACACATGGCCTGCTGTGAGAGATGCAGAAAACTGTACAATCAATGGCTTGCCTCAGATAAACTCTACCAGCGCTCCGCAATTGGACCTATTCCCGAAGCCAGATGGAAGATTGTAAAGAAAAATATATTAAATGAGTTAAAACAACCTGTTACAATAAGGCAAATGTTCGTCGGCCTTGCAGCCTCACTTCTCTTGGTTATCTCTGTTTTCTTTATGTCCAAAGGTCAACAGCCCGAGACAGCAATACTTGCAACCATAGAGACTAACGATCCACTTGTACTCCTCACTTCAGGTGAGGTGATGCTCCGTAACATGCTTAGCAATTCCGCAGAAGTACCAAAGATAAGAGAGGTGGCCTTAAAGAACAACCTGTCTGATCGATACGGAGAGTGCCAGCAGGTCTTGGTAAACATGGATGATGAAGTACAAGCTGGATTTAAGGTACTACAGACGATTACAAACAAGTTGCAATATCTGGAACCATCTGAGATAGAAAGCTTTACCAAGTCCTTGAATGAAAGTGGCGCGATCGAAAAGGTTAATAACGCCAAGGAAAAATTAATTTCACAAAAGTAAAATGAAGAGTTTTTTGTCGATAATAATCGGAGTCATTATCGGAGCTGCTGCTGTCACAATCTATTTCAACGCAACAGGAAATAGGCCATTTCAGATAACTGGGCAGCAGGAAAGCAACAGAATAACTCCTACAGAAAAGGAATTATTTCAAAAGGGCCAGTCATTCCTATACGCTGGAGATAATAGCGCTGCAATTGATAACTTTAGACAATTCGAAAATGAGCACCCCAAAAGCAAGCTTATAGACGAGGTACTCTATTGGTCAGCATATTGCCTGCGAGAACTAAAGGATTATCAAGGATCGATATCAAAGTACGAGCATCTGATACAAGATTATCCCAATAGCAAATGGGCCCCAGAGGCCGAGTTTAATATAGCGTCGATCTATGAGCGCGATCTCAAAGATTATGACAAGGCCGTACAGCTTTATCAGAAACTTTCAGATAAATATCCCGGGACTGATTGGAGCATAAAAGGCACATACAGGAACGCTCAGATTAACGATCGACTAGGAAAGATTAACGACGCAGAAAATGAGTACAACAAGGTATGCAAGGATGGTCAACAACAGAAGAAGCAACAGGTTCAGACTGAGTCAAATTACTTTATCCAGCAGGCCAAGAAAAAATTAGAGTTCATAAATGCTCACTCTGATTTTGACCGCAAACCACTAAGCCTTTTCACCGAGGCACAAGGTCTAAAAGAAGAAAATAAACACCTAGAGGCCGTTAACAAGCTCAAAACCATTATAAAAGATTATCCAAAATCCTCATTGGTAGAACAAGCCTATATAAATATCATCCGTATATACCGTACCAAGGGCCTTGCCACAGAGGCGGAGGTAACACTAGATCAACTAAAGAAGGAATTCCCAGAAAGCAAGTATCTTAACACCGATAACATCAAGTAGAATGAAAAACTTCATCCTGCTCTCTTTTTGTGCACTTGGCCTTTACCAAAATCAAAATGATCAAATGCAGGAGAAACAGATCGCTGAATTGATAAAGCAACTTGATTCGAAAGGTATGATCAAGGAATGGGAACGTGGTTTTAGACATGAGCAGGATAAAATCGACCACTCCAAAGACTGCCCAAAGGATTGCAAACCGTGCCAAGAGGCTGTTGAAAAAGGAATCAAATCCATAGGTCGGCTGCAGGATATATCGGGTGAAATCAAGGCCGAAAAACATGCACACGCCATACATACTGCATTGGCGGGACTCGTCTTCATTGCATCAGGTTCAACCCTGGAAAAGGGTGAATACAATGGCCATCTAAAAAAATGCAAGGAGTACCTTGACAAGTGGAAACAGGATGACAAGAAATCCTATGGGGCATGGAGGCTGATGTATGTACTGCTCTTTTACACACAATTTCAAGCAATCCATCCAGATGACTCGACAAAGAAACGCATAGATGAACTCGCAGAGAGACTAGTTAAGATCCAGCATCCAAAGGGTGGGTGGGCACATCACTATGCCCCAAAAGAAGACGCAGAATATCCATATTCATTTCCAAGCGGCACTATTATAGGACTTTGGGCGCTCTACCAGGCCAAACAGGCTGGGGCAAAAATCGATGACAAGGCATTTGACACGGCGCTTGAGCACATAAAAAGTTCCACAAATGACGAGGGCTGCATTGAACATGGGCCCGGTGCAGGAGAGGATTCACGAAACGCTGCCAAGACAGCGTCGGGACTCGGAATAGCACAACTCATCAATCGAGAAAAAGACACCGAGTGGATCAAAAAGATGACCAAGTATGTCGAAAAGAACATGCCAGAGTACAAGGGCATTCACAAAGATGAGCATTCACAGGTCGAAGTCCTCTACCCTTTTGCCGCTATCACAATCGAAAAAATGGGCAAGAGAGAGTGGCTGAAAAACCTTCGAGTTTCAATTGTAGGTATGCAAGATAAAGATGGCCTCTGGAGAGTACCTCCATTCCGCCGCGGCGGCGACTGGTTTGAAGGAAAAACCATGGCCAGCGCTGGTATTCTCCTGTTTCTTATTTCACACGACAGCAAATTACTCATGTCAAAGGCTAATCTGACAGAAGATAAGGACAAAAAGTGGGTAAAAGAAGGGAAATGCGAGACAGGTGGCAAGTGTGACCCAGCACACAAGTTAAAATCTGCTCGTTTTGATTGCCCCAGATGCGGGAAGAACTCAGGGCCTGACATACCGTGTTCATCATGCAAGATTTGTATTCACTGTGCCACAGAGCTCGGTGTGTGCACAGCTTGTCTGAAAAAAGTAAACTAGAAAAGCTCACGTTGTTGTGAATCGACAACACTAGCAATCTTATTCAAGACCTCATATCTCCTACAAAGCGGTCGTGGTACTGTAACACACTCCCCTGATAAAATTGATTTCATCTGCAATGCATTCACCACTGCCTTGCCTTGAAAATGATTATTGAATATAGCAAAAAGAGACTTGGTCTGGATCGCTAGTCTCTTGACCACCTTGATCCAGTAACCGAGCTCCTCTTCTGTGTATAAATAATCGTATTTTTCCTCCACTGTGGCCCCTTTTTTAAACCATGTATCGTAATTTCTGCCATGCAATCTAATATAACCGACATCGCTTGTCACATAGTCGGTGCCAGTGAGAGATGTTCTCGAGCCCGGCTGGTCGATGTTGCAAAAACCAATGTTGAGAGACCTAATAAATTCTATTGACTCTGGAGTATTCCACGATGAATGTCTGACCTCAACAACCAGCGGGTATTCCCTAAAACTCTCGGCTATGATAGACAACCGCTGACGGTTCTCCTTATTATCCTGAAAGCTGAAACTAAATTGAGCAAGCAATGCCCCCATCCTGCCCGATTCCAAGAGGAGCCTAGCCCCTTTTTTGAATAGAGCCTCGCTTTCCTTCATCCACATCTCTGGTTTGTGAGTGAATTCAGACCATAACTTCATTGTGAACTTGAATGCGCGATTTGTTCCCACTTTTTCTAGCCACCCATCTACCATTCTAACTGTTGGAGGTCGATAGTAAGAGCTATCAATCTCTACAACGTCGAAAAATTGTGTCAGATACTGCAAATAGTCTGAAGGCTTGAGCGAATCAGGATAGACTATGCCCACCCAGTCTTTATAAGACCACCCTGCTGGACCAATGTAAACAGACATGTCCAATATTGTAACCTCAATTCTCGGAGTGAAAAGAAAAAAAGAGTATTGCTGCTCTTTTAGACTGGCTTGACAAGATTTGATAGCACTTCAGCAATAATTCCTATGATGACAGGAAAGATCAATGAAGAGGCTAGTCTGATTGCAGCAAAGTTAAAGCCGAGGATTGGAAGTTCCCAGATTATGATCCTATGAATGCCTAAAAGGGCCCATGCAGAGATGTAACTTGTCATCGGGCCTATGGCAGCACCCTTTGCAATAAGTGATGCAATTATAGGAAAATGTGTAAATGGGCCGCCCGGTGTTAAAATCCCGACTGCAGTACCCAAAAAAATGCCGCCAATTCCTGACTGTTGTCCCAAGTGACGGGCAATAAGCTCTTCAGGCAACAATAGCATCAAGAAACCTGCAACGGTGAAACCTATAAGCAGATTAGGAAGAACGCTAAGAAAAAGGGTTCCGCTGGCCTTGAAACCTTTTTCAACATCAGCCATTCCACCCCGAGAATAACTTAGGATTATCAGTATCAACGCAATAGTACCGGGGACGATAAGGCCATATGGATTCATAGTTCTTCTCCTTGAATTATTTTTGTTATTAACAGACATTACGCACTCTAATGAACTGTGGCTTTTTATTTGCTACTACAGTTTACTAAAACTCTGTAGAGCTTTCGAGATTGAAATTATCAACTATTACTGCTGGAGCTAAACAAGAAGAATCTATCAACACAGGTTTGGAAAGTATTCGGATGTTATTCAGAAATTCTTCCAGGCTGCAGTTGAATCTAAAATTTTTAACAGGGTGTTTAATTTTTCCATTCTCTACCCAGAAGACGCCATCTCGCGTCATTCCAGTTAATATGCCGCGTCTGGGATCAACATAGTTTGAATACCAAAAACGAGTAATAAGGACGCCTTTATCCAGTTGTTGAAGCATCTTATCAGGTTCAACATTGCCGCCCTCCATGATCATAGTAGATGGCAATGGACCGTATGAATTCGGTATGTCATAGCTTCTGCCATTCGATTGTGCATTAAATTTTTGTGCAGTCCACCTGTCGTGCAAGAGTTCCTTTGCTACACCCTTTTCAATCAGATAATCAACAACCGCTTTTGCTCTGTTTTGAGACAATTCCTGATTGTGGGTGTCGGAACCCCGTGTATCTGTATGG
>SBBU01000033.1 GCA_005239585.1 Planctomycetaceae bacterium | reverse complement strand
TGTCGATGCAATCCTGCTGACCATCAATGCCGACAAAAATTGTGCCCTTTTGTCGCTGCTTTGCTTCCGCCTCTTTATAGGCTCCTATTACCATCTCATCATTGTGAGCATATACGCAATCAATCTGTTTGTGTGAGCTAAGGAAATCAGCCATTACCTTCATTGCATCTGCCCGTTTGTAATCTGCGTGTAGTGAAGCTATGACTTTAATGTCTTTATATTCTTTGATTGCCTGTTCAAACCCATCGTGTCTGTCAGTTGTGGCAGTCGCACCTTTTGTCCCTTGGATTTCAACAACAAGTCCCTTACCCTTGAGCTGTTCAGCGATGTATTTTCCAGCCTCTCTTCCAATCTCTATGTTTGATGCCCCGATGAAAGTATGATACTTGTCGTTGGTTATGTTTCTATCTATGACTATGGTGATTATTCCACTGTCATATGCCTTTCCGACAGCCTTGGTCAATGGCCCTGCGGTGTTTGGACTGACTATTAGGACCTTTACGCCTGTTTGAATGAATGTCTCAATTTGATCGCTTTGAATCTTGTCGTCATCTTTGCCGTCCTGCTTCTCCAGAACAATCTTATCTTTATGCTTTTCAGCAGCCTGATCGATTTGTTCATTCAAGGCACGTCTCCATGGATCTCTAAATGTGGCATTGGCGAATCCCACTCGCACCTTTTGTGTAGTTTTCTTGTCGCCTGAGCCTGAATCACAACCTATTAAAAACGCCAAGATTAAGAGTAAGTATTTCATCTTTTCCTCCATGTTTGAAGTATGGCAGTGCCGACCAGTGCAGTCCCTACAACGATATACTGTACGTCAGAGCTTATACTGCGCATTGAGAGGACTTTGGTCAGTATGCCTATTAGAAAAAAACCGTAAAGTGTCCCTAAAACGCTACCTTTGCCGCCTGTAAGACTAGTGCCTCCTATAACTACCATTGCAATAGCATCGAGTTCATACATTTCACCGGCCCTAGGCGGGCCGCTAGATAACCTTGCAGTATAAAAAAGACCAGCGATCCCTGCAAGGATTCCAGCCAATGTGAAGACCCATAGCTTAAGAGTTCTTGTTCTGATCCCGCACAATCTTGCTGCCTCTTCGTTTCCTCCGATCGCATAGATGTGTCTCCCAAATGTCGTTCTCTGCAATAGGAAATGTACAATTGCTATCGAGATCAGAAAAAAAATCCCTGAGACAGGTAAAACATTTGCTATATTTTGATCGAGTTCACTAAACGGGGATGAAGATGACCTTATTTCAACAGGTGTGCCTCTATTTGCCAGCAGACAGATTCCTCTTGCGATACCCATTGTAGCTAGAGTTGCAATGAATGAAGGAACTTGGCCGAATGCAACTCCGGCGCCATTTGCAAATCCTACAAGGGCTCCAATTCCGATCGCTACAGCAAATGGAAGCCATGGATTTCCGGTATTAACAGCTATAGCCGTTAAAACACATGAAAGTCCAAGCGTAGAGCCTACTGACAGATCAATGCCTCCAGATAGTATGACAAGTGTCATGCCTATCGCCAGAAAACCCTTGTCTGCATTATGCCGCAATATGTCACCAAAGTTTTGAGGCTTGTAGAAACTCTCCGAACGCTTGTGTATGTCTTCGACAAACAGGTCCCAACCAATCGTTAATCCCAATGTCAATACTAAAAGAATTATTACTGGAATGGCGCGATTCATGTCCCGCATGGTAGCAAAGCGGTCTTGACATGTCAATGCAGAGTGTGTAATCTTCAAAAAAGTTCTATCTGGGGAGGGCCGTTGAAGACAATCGGTCTGGATTTTGGCACTGAGAGCGCACGTGGTGTCCTCGTAGATGTTGATACAGGCAACGAACTTGATACACACACAGTCGAATATGCCAACGGTGTTATAGAGGGGAAATATCATGACCCCAACGACTATGTCTCAGCCTTTCAGAAAATCTTAGAAAAACTGCAACCAGCCGATGCGATTGGTGTTGCTGCGACATCATGCAGTGTGCTTCCGTGCAAGGCAGACGGGACGCCATTATCACAGTTGACAAAAAATCCTCATGCATTCGTTAAAATTTGGAAAAATCACGACGCGCAGCCTCAGGCTGATCTTATAAATCAAGTGGCTGCAAGGCGGGGCGAGAAATGGTTCGCACGCTATGGCAAGATATCAAGTGAATGGTTTTTCCCGAAGGTCCTACATACACTCGTGGAGGCGCCTGATCTATACAAGTCTGCGGACAGATTTATCGAAAAAGCCGACTGGATTGTCTGGCAGCTTACAGGGAAAGAGACGCGCAATAGCTGTTGTGCAGGATACAAGGCAATGTGGCATAAGAAAGAGGGATTTCCACCGCGGGAGTTCTTTGCAGCATTGAACTCTGATTTTGCAGACGTTGTTGACCGAAAGATGTCGCGAGCCATTTTTCCAGTTGGCAGTCGTGCTGGAACATGGCATGGCATCCCTGTTGCCGTTGGGAACATCGATGCCCATGCTGCAGTCCCTGCTGCGGGCGTGGAAAAACCGGGCACCATGGTGCTCGTAATGGGCACAAGCATCTGCCATATGCTCCTTGGTGATAAAGAGGCTCAGGTCAGGGGCATGTGTGGTGTGGTGGAAGATGGCATCCTGCCAGGCTGGTTCGGATATGAATCGGGACAATCGGCTGGTGGTGACATGCTTGCATGGTTAACTCGTGAGTTTAATCTTCCTCATGAAAGTTCTAAAGAGCCGGGAGGTCTTGTCGCACTCGACTGGTTGAATGGGAGCAGAGAGCTGCAAAATGCGAATCTAAGCGGGCTGGTCGTTGGATTGAATCTTGAGACACAGCCAAGTCAGGTGTACCGTGCACTAATTGAATCGATTGCATTTGGAACAAGGCGAATCATAGAATCGTACGAGAAGGCTGGGATTAGTATTAGAGAGCTTCGAGCATGTGGCGGACTTGCGTATCAGAACAAATTACTGATGCAGATATTTGCAGACGTAACTGGAAGGACCATACGAGTTGTTCGCAGCCGCTATGCAACGGCTATTGGGGCTGCTATGTTTGGCGCCATGGCGGCAGGGATCTCTACATCCAAGATCGGCGGTGTTTCTGATATGGTCTTTGAGCCTGATTCTTCTAGACGTGAAAAATATGGTAAACTTTATGAAATTTATACAAAACTTCACAATACTTTTTCAGATGGCCGTTTGATGGCCGCATTGAGGGAGTTGTAACCATGAAGACAAAAATCGCGCTTTTCTGGCCGGGCGATTATCGAAGCCGACCGAATGAAGTGGCTCTGGACGGTGTTAGAAAGACGACAGTTCAGCTTGAAGGGGCGCTTAAGAAGCTTGGGAGGCCTTTTTATCGTGTAGAAGGTTTTCTGTCGCGTCCACACGAATCGATTGAAAAGCTCGGACCCGTTGAAGACCCTGCAATCGGGGTCTTTGTACATTGGGTCTATGGACCACATACAACAGATGGGGTGGTTGGCAAAGAGAGTCCGCTTCTTCTTGCCAGCAACTTTTCTGGGACATGGCCGGGTCTTGTCGGGCTTCTTAACACAGGTGCATGTCTAGAGAGTGTAGGAAGAAAATTTTCGAGAATATGGACGTCAGCTGATGACTGGTCGACTGATGAAATTTTCATGGCCAGACTAGATGAATGGTGCACAACAGGGCGCGTCGCGTATCCAGAGTCAGAAATTTCATATCATGCGGCAGTTTCCACAGAGGCAAATCAGCTTGCGAAAAGAGTGGCAGATGAGATTAGGCGCAGGAGGATTCTTGCGCTCATGTTGGGTGACACATCGATGGGGATGATCAATGGCTACTTTGGGCCGCGTCTCTTGAATAAACACGGATTTACAGAGCACAAGGTGGATCAGGCATGGATTATTGCGCGCGGGAGAGACATTTCGCAGAAAAGAATTGAGGATGCATATGCATTCGTTAAAGCCAAGGGAGTAGTCTTTCATTATCGTGATAAAGAGGCGGAGGATTTTGATGAGAACTGCACAAAGGAGCAACTGAGAGATTACCTTGCTGTCCTTGAAATGCTTAAGGAATTCAAGGCTGATTGCCTTGGTTGGCAGTATCAGCTGGGTTTGATCCCGCTTAGACCTCCATCTGATTTTGCTGAGGGGCTTTTCAACTCTGCATGCAGACCAGAATCGAATGGTGACACAGTCGCAACCGCAACCGAGGCCGATCAAGGCAACGTAGTGCCTATGGAAATGATGAAACGCTTGCTCAAGGCCAAGGGGCTCCATCAGGCTGTGATGTTCCATGATGTTCGCTGGGGCGGCGATCATGATGGCAGGTTCCTTTGGGTCCTTTTGAATTCAGGTTCATGCGGAGCTTTTGCATTCAATCATGATCCGAACACACTGCAGGGGGTTCATTCATATCGTCAGCCTCGAATGTACTTCCCGACACCCGGCGGGACATTTGCTGGTGAGAGTCTGCCGGGTCAGGTAACCTGGGCACGTTGTTACATAAAATCTGGCGAGCTCTGGATGGACATAGGGAAGGGCGATGTTGAGAAACTCCCTCCTCAAAAGCGCGACGCATGGTGGGAAGGGACGACACGTCAGTGGCCATTCATGGCGACCTATATGGGAATCACACAGGAGACGTTAATGGCTCATTACCTGAGCAATCACGTTGCGGTAGCGTACGGTGACATCTTCAGTGAAATGGTTGCTCTAAGTCAAGCGCTGGGGTTCAAGGTCAGAATATTAGGGGCTAGTAACATGGTATAATTTGGGACTGGGGTAAGGTGCTCAAGTGACTGCGTGTGCTATGCGAGCAGAGTGTTTCAACGGTAAAGGGCGCAAAGCGCTCAATGCTCCAGATTTGCCCCGCAGCCTTTGCACTTGGGATCATGCTTGAGCGCGCTGTCATAGCAACATTTCTTCTTGAGTTCCATACCATGGTGGAATCCAACTTTGCACTGGTCGCACCATCCGCCCTTTTCCTTCAGTGTGTCATGGTTGTGAGTTGAAGAT
>SBBU01000232.1 GCA_005239585.1 Planctomycetaceae bacterium | reverse complement strand
TTTTACTTCTCAAGCTGGCTTTCGAATCGGTACAGGCTCTTTCTTTTGTACGGTGAACTCGAGGAGGAAGTAACTCAAAAAGAGATCTTAGATGATGCCCTGTCAAGATACAAAGAGGCCAGGCTAAAGATTTATGCAGATCTTCGGCATCTCTTTGAGAATCTTCCCGGTTTTAAACAAAAAGCAATTGATATCCTTTTCTCCGGAAGGCTCGATGAAACAATCGCTATTCAAAGGGCACAGCTTGAACAAAAAAATGATATAAAAATTGCAGAGCAGCAAAAGCAGCTTGTTGAGGTAAAACAGAGAATGATTTCAAAGGCCAGAGAACAGGCCACAAAACCTGAGGATTTTCAGCTATTTGACGGCCTCGCAAAGTTAGACCACATCATTGACGAAATGAAAAGCACGCCTAAATCTGAACAACCTAGTCAAAAACGAATCATCTCGGCAGAGGAGAGGGTCGAGTTTATAAAAGGCGAATTAAGACTTGTACGTCAGCTTATCAAGCTAGGGATAACTGACTCTGGTTTAACCAGGACTCACTCAGTGCTTCTTTCATCCGGAAAGAGGCTGACGCGGCCCCGTATAAAGCAGATCTTTTCTGCTATTAAGGATTATGATCCATACCTTCCGGTCTCTATAAACATTCTCATTGCCCCTTATATTGGCACTGGTTTTTACGAATGGGATAGAGACACCCTGTTCGTTCCACTTCTCTCCACACAGACTGAGGAGGAATCTATTGCCGTGGGGCTGGCTAATTATCGGTTGATGATAGACATGTTGAGGGACTCTAGCAAACTACGGCGCCTCTATGAGATGCGATTTGGGAAGTTTGATTTTAGATCTAACTTCATTAAAAGTTACAAGGCATGGACACTCGGAATTGGCAAAGGGTTTCGTGGGTCACTTGATGCAGACGAATATGACTTTTTCAAGTCATATATTGGACCGAACGAGGAAGATCTATTTGCACCTGCAGAGATCGCACAGTTGACGCCAGAGGAAAGGCGGCAGACCATAAGCTCATGCTCGTTTAAAATAAACCGTGCTGAGGGAACCTTCGAAGATCATTATAAGCTAGCCGTTAGCTATTGGAAGGAGATGAAACCGGCCTTTGCGCTCACAGAAATGACCAAGGCAGTCAAGCTGAATCCTGCTGACGGTCGCGCCGTATTCTCCCTTGGCTTTCTCTGCAAGCATATGAAGCTAAACGTCAAGGCACGAGAGATTCTTAATGAGTGCATGGAACTCGCTAAAGAATCAATATGGTATGTCTATGCAAATGATTTACTTCGAAAGCTGTAGATTCTGTGCCGATTGTTCTATGTTTTTCGCTTAAAAATTGACCCGACGATTCGTTGGACAAAATTCTGCTGGATTTTTCTTGTTGCGCGTGTGATAGTCCTTCCCTCCATAAATCTGTGTAGGTCCTCCGCCAATTCCACAGCAGATTGGTATCTGTTTTCCTTTTTTTGATCCATGGCCCTTAAGATTATGCTTTCTAGGTCTCTGTGCAAATCTGACTTGACCTCCCTAGGCTTCTTTGGAGGAACTCGACTCATCACATCTACTACTTTATTCGCATCCAATTCCTCATAAGGGCACTTGCCTGTGGCCATCTCGTAGAGCACTGCGCCCAACGAGTAAACATCACTGAGGTGGTCTACTTTTTCCATGTCGCCCAATGCCTGTTCAGGGGCCATGTAATAAGGAGTTCCCATGATAACGCCTTTAACGTAGGCACTATCGCCAATCTTGACAACCTTTGCAAGTCCAAAGTCCATCAAAAAAGGCCGTCCTTCTTTATCCACGATTATGTTTGATGGTTTTATATCTCTGTGATAAATCCCTTTTTGATGCGCAAAGTCTAGCGCAAGGGAACACTTGTAGATTATATCGCAGGCCTCCTTTATTGAGAGCTTGCTAACGAGGCTGTCCAGTGTTGCACCATCGATGTAAGGCATTGAATAATACATCTTGTCTCTTTCAAATCCAAAATCGAGCGGGGGAAGGATAAATGGATGAGTAAGATCTGCTACCGCCCTAATCTCGTTGTAGAATCGCTTTACATCCTCAGCATCACCATAAGGTGTGTCGATCCCGGCAGCAGTATTTGATTGATGGGAAAGGATTTTTATGGCCACCATCTTGTTCTGATCATTTTGCCATGCCCTATATACAGTGCCTGAACCACCGCGACCGATCTCGCTGACAAGGGTATACTTGCCAAAGATGTTAGCAGGATCTACTCTTTTCTTGGCTACTTCTTCGGGTACTTCAACATCAATATCCTCCCTGATTTTCTCAAGCTGTCTTTTGAACCTCCCGGCCATCTTTACAAAAATCGAGGGGATCTCTTCAAGACAAGACGAACAAGTATACACATCGGCATCTTCTTCGCGCTGAATGATTTTAGTATCGAGTTTCCCCATACAATTCGGACAAGAGTACAGGTCCTGACTCTGGAGCAGTTCTGCTGTCTTTAGCTTTTTTTGGTCAATGTAGCCTCGCTTCATGAGAATCTGACCAATGTGCGGTACAGGAGTTATGCCAAGCTCAATCATCCTGGCTTGGATCCTGAGGCACTCGTTTAGTTGATACTCGGAGATTAGTTCTTTCTGGACGAGGAATCTGCCGTATAGCACACTGTCCTTATCGTGAGACGGTGTCTTTCGTTGAAGATCCAGTATAGCCTCTTTTTGTACAGCGAGCAGCTCCTTGAGTTTTTCTTCAGATAGGTAACCTTTTTGAACCATGATGTTACCCAGCTGTTTTGTAGGATATCTCTCTTGATATACTATGCAATCCTGTAGTTGCTCATTGGTTACAAAACCCTTTTCGAGCGCAATTTTACCTAATAAAAGGTCTATTTTTTCACTCATTGGGTGACTCGCTCCCTCCCAAGCGTCTATTTAGACCAAATCTTATACGTACCTAATATGGTTATTGTTAGAATTCCCCCTTCCAAAGGCAGGGTGGTATTCTACCACCAACTTGCAATTTTCAATGAAACTGAAAAGTACTCTCTGTGGCAAGCCACAGGGGATCCATTGTTTCATTCGCCGAAGCCCCGCTTGCCTTAGCAGTGCGGCGGGCAGGCAACCCGCCTTCTCCCTTCGAGCTTCGGCGAAGTTCGCCCCACCTTCATCCCAGCACCAAGCTGGGGGGATTCGGCGGAGGCGAATAAATACTATTTCTGAGGGGCAATGGGGTGTTTTGCTTGCCTAGGGTAAAAGTGCAACAGCAATCGTCTCAGCGCTGAGACGATTTAGCTGTACCCCATGCTTGAGAGAAAAATCTCAGTGCCCTATAGATCAAGGCAGGCACGAGCCCTGCCTTTTTGGTTCCAAAGTAATGCCAAAGTTTACACTAATCATGCGGTAAGCCATTGGAATAACTTGGATCGATTCAAGCCTTACTTTGCCTTTAGAGTAGTGACGATGCCGAGGAGCTCGTAGATTTTAACCAGGATGTTGCGCATACCCTTGGTTTTGTCGATGATGCCAAATTGGAGTCGCTTAGCGACAGATTCATCCATATATTGAATGTGGGCAGAATAAACTATGACCTTTATGCCCTCTAAAATATTCTCACTTTCAAGCGAATTAAGCACATCTGTAGCCTTCATGTCAGGAAGCATGAAATCGACAACAAGGACATGTGGTTTAAACGTCTTGACCAAAGCAATACCGTCCTTACCCCATGTAGCAAATCTTGAATCTACCCTTGGGTCGCGCGAGAGTTCAAGCTTCATAAGATTTGCAAAATTTATCTCATCTTCTATGATCAACACCCTTTTCTTTTCCATTGAAAATGACCTAGTAATGCTTAGCCCGAAACGCTTTATCTCATCCTCATGAATTACATAATCAGCAAGGTTTTCAGCGATTGTGGCCTGTATTTCGCCAGTACCAATGGCACATCTTACCTCATCCTCGGAGATTTTGAGGATCTTTGCCGCTTGGTTTATTGTGTATTTCCTGTCCATGTTGATTATTACATTTAACATAACGGTAACTATATAGCAAGATTCATGCCGGACATTAAGTGATACTCGGTAACCACACCTATTACACAGTACTGTGTAGCGGCTAATAGACCGCCTTTATTAAAACGACAAAAACTGCCATTTTGTCAGGTTTTGTCAAACATTTTGATAGTTGTAACTTTGTTTATCATTCTGTTTGTATTAATGAAAGATTTGATTAGTTAGACTCGAGGTTGCTTTAACTTTTTTAGCTTTAGGATTCCTCCTTCGAGTTGATAGACATTTTCTGCAAGTTCCATAACGCTTTCGCGGTGTGAGATCATAATAATTGTCCTACCAGTCATTAGTTCTATTATCCCCTGCAAAACCTCTTCCTCCGTCTTTTTGTCCAAGTTACTCGTTGCCTCATCAAGTATTAGGATCTTCGGGGATGCCAAGAGTGCACGTGCAATAGAGATCCTCTGCCGCTCCCCTGCCGAGAGCCTGCAACCCCGTTCTCCGATCACGGTCTTATAACCATGCGGCAAGGCAGCAACAAATTTATGAACAGCTACTCTGTCGCAAATAGACTCGACTTGTGGTCCAAGTTCCCCTTCTTGAGGAAAGAGCAGGTTTTCAAGGACTGTGCCATCAAAGAGAATATCATCTTGCATAACAAGTCTAATGTCACCGCGAAGCGTGTCGAGTTTGAGTTCCTTAATCACATTGGGCCCGAGCAAGATATTTCCTTTATCAGGATCATAGAGCCTGATGACAAGTTTTGCGATCGTCGTCTTGCCTGCTCCCGTCTCACCAATTATTCCGATTCTCTCTCCTGAATGAATCCTGAGGTTTATTTTACTTAGCACTGGTCTTGATTTGTCATATCCAAATAGAACATTTTCAAAAACAAGATCCGGGTGATCCTCAGCTGCTGTAACTGTCCCTGATACTACAGTATCGCCCGAGTCTAATATTTCTTCTATCCCTTTTACCAGCGACTTGAGCGACTGGAGGACGTGGTTAGCACGAGTGAGATTCATCATTGGAACATAGACATAAGAAAGATAGGCAATGAACATCACAACCTGTCCGCCCGTTATCTCTTTTCCAATAGATAGAAATCCCCCATAAAGAAGGGCTAAAACAATCCCGGTGGAGCTCAGAAAACCAAGGATTGGATAATAACGTGATGTTATTCGATCAAGGTCTAACCGCAACTTTATTTGCTTATCGAGTATCTTATCAAAGCTTGCTATCGACTTGGCCTCCCCTCTTAATGCCTGAACCTGCGTAATTCCAGAAAGACGTTCAAATGCAAGGCTTGAAAGCTCCTCTTCCGACTCACGTACGGCCTCGAACTTCCCCCTCATGAGCCTAACGAAAAACCAAATACATAGATAAATAATTGGTGCAGGCAGGAGTGATACAATGGTAAGATACGGATTTATCGTAAGCATAATGATGAGAATCGCCACAAGACTAAATGGTGCGATAATCCATGAGCTTATCACACCCTTGAAGAGCTCATCAAATTGGCGCGTATCCGAGATTAATCTGTTGAGAAGGACTCCTTTTTTGTTCGTGTTGTGAAATGCCGCAGAGAGTACGCAGAGCCTTGAAAATATTCGTAATCTCAGGTCTTTCATGAATCTGCGGCTCAATGAAGCAAAGGTAACCGCCTTGAAAAAATCCAGCACAAGCCCTAGGAGCTCACAGAGTATGTAGATCCCAACAAGATATAAGAAAAAATGGATTAGAGCGCTGCTATATTCAGGTGCAGGAATGATAACGTTATCAAATAGGAGCCCCAAAATCCTAGGCGGAATCAGTGCAATTGCAGCAGTAAGAACTGTAACAAGTGCGATATAAATAATATATCGCTTGTATGGCGCTATGAAGCGAATGATGTTTTTCATGTTACCTTCAACAACTAATCTTATCAGAAATGACGTAATGATACATTCAAGGCGGAAGTGCAACGCATTTACGTGGACGGTTATTCAATAAAAAAGTTCACAATGGGCAACTTAACCTAGCATGCGATATACTCGAGAGACTCTCGCTACAAATGATATTTCAGAAGTTCAGGTTTTCTGCTTAGAAGAGCAATCATTCCAATTGCTTCGTCAGAGGTGATCTTGCCCTGCTCAAGTGCTCTACATATTTGTTCGATTTCTTGGAGATTCTGTTTCTCGGTTTCTGCCATATTTGCTCCCTAAAAAGCTATATAGTATGACCCCGCAACCTGCAAAATGTTTCAAGTTGAGCTACCTTTCAGTCATGCGACTGGCTCATAGGCGATTCCTCTTTTTCAGGCGAAAATGCCTTTTGGCCCTCGCAACAGGTTATATCGCCCAGCCTTTTGCCGTTTATGACAGAATCGAGGGTTAGCTTCTTTAGCTCCTCCTCTGGCAGCCCCATAAGCTCGTATACGATTGTTCTGCCCAAGGGAAAGAATCGTCTCATTAATGAGACGATTTGGGCTACTGCCATATATCTGTAAGCTGTTGACCTGGAGAACGAAAGATGGTCATCGACCCAGTGATCAAATTTCCCGCGAGCCAGCCTCTCCTTTGTGTCGAGCAAGACTATGCCATTTCCACGCTAGTCTCAAGACAGGATTGTTAGGGCATTCGGCAAAATACTTATCTGAAAGAAAGAGCTGGACTTGTAAAACTCGCCATCTGCTATGAATGGAACGGGTGTGTCCGTTTTCACGGTGGCACAGCGATATCTACGGTGCACAATTCCACATCGACCCCTAAAAAGCAGTGTATTTAGGACTCTAAAGCGGCAGGGTGTTGTAAATATAATGACATCAAAAAAGCCGTCGTTGTTTTTAGCCTCAGGCGCTAATACCAGATGCGATGCTATGACTGCCTGATTCATTATAAGCATCGTATGTCCATAGAATGACTCCGTCCCCTTGGCATGAGTTATTGTAAATCTATATTGCTGATATGAGCCTGTAACAACTTCTGTGATTGCAGCCGCAAGGTAAAGGCTTCTTCCTAAAATGTTAACAATCGGATTCTGCTTCCATCGTTCCACTCGTTCCACAATAGCCCTAGGTATTCCAAGTGCCACGGAGGCAACAACCTTATAACCATTGATTGATATTAGATCGATAGTATGCGGAGTAGCACTCTTTAGCCTTTCAAGGGCCTGATTTATATCACAAGGAATCCCGCATCCTATGGCAAGGTCATTTGCCGTCCCAGACGGCACAAGACCAATAGGTTTAAAATCAAGTCTGCTATTTATAAACCTGTGCACTGTCCCATCTCCTCCAGCTAATAAAGTGCAATCTGCTCTGACACCTTGACTTTTTATGAGATCCAGTACTACTCTTCCTGAACGTGCCCTTGGATTAACTATTATCTCTGATTCTTCTTTCAACAATAGATGAAATGCAAAGATAGTGCCAGATACCGCTTTTTGTAACACATTGAGAATCAAACACTTAAAATCTGATATTCTAAAAGAGAGACTAGTAGGTAATTTTTACCTGAAAGTTTTACTTTCGTTCGGTAGGATTTGATTGAACCAGTTTTTGCCCAGAAATCACTACAAGTGCTGATCCCGTGCCATAATGCGCACCGCCTAATGGACCGTCGTACCAGCTTCCATCGCTTGTCTGAGTCTTGACCATAGTCTTTTTCAGGATCTCAATACATTCTGCTGGCGATTTTGTGGATTTCTCATCTGCCTTGTCTATTTGGATAGGAGTATCTTTATCAATAAAGTAGAGTGCCTGCAGTGTCCAAAAATATCCGTAGAAAAAGAAATATGGGGCAACACCCTCTTTGGTTGCACTGTGCATGATCAGCTTCTTCCCCTCGCTTTTTTGCTTCTCCCATGCCTTGTCTACAATATCCCTGTGCTTGAAAAAAATACTGACCGCTGATGCAAGTCTTTCCTTGCTTCCATGGCCAGCAAGTAGCAGTGCAAGCTCACAAGGTGCACTTCTAACACATGAACCTGCCAATTTATTTGTAAAGGTTGTCTTTCCATAGTATTTGAACGATCCATCTTGTTGACGCATTCGGTTTAGATAACTAACGCCTGCCTGAATTGCCTCCTGCGGGACAGCAAACCCCGCGTCCTTTGCCTCCAAAAGCGCGATGAGACAAACCGATGTTAAAAATGTCACAGGCAAACCGCGCCCGAATAGTTCCGTGCCTGAACAGTCAGATTTCTGAGGATTTTTTTTATCCTTAAATTGATCCGTTAATTTTTTCTTTGCCTCATCCTCTTCTTCTCCATCTTTTCCCCTAAAGATGTGATAGTACCATCCTCCTCCCCGCTCCTCCTTTTCGCTTTTTCTCTGCCCCGCTACCAACTCGTCAATGTTTCCCTGGATTACGCCTTTAAGACCATCATCTGCCTTTTCACGATAGAGACTGACGAGTGCCAAGAGGCTATAAGCCCTGTTCCAGAAACTGTTGTCATTTCCCTCATTGATCTTGCTTGCGAGTTTTACAGCGTCAAGTAAATATTGCCTGGCCTTCGATATTGCATCATTGATTTTACTATCAGTATTTTTATGTCCCCTGAGACCCAACAGAGCTATTGAGGTAAAGGCCCCTCGTCCGCCGGCAAATTGCTGTGAAATTATATATTTCTTCGTCCAGCTCCCGTCAGACTCCTGGCTGCCCAACAGAAAATTTACACCTCCAGCGATCACTTGATCGATTGATTTATCCTGAACCTCTAGTGGGCTAGATGCTGAAAGAAGAACAATCAACGGAAACACAAAGATTGATATCTTTTCCCTCATTTTGTTCCCTTGGTAAGTATCTTCTCACCTGATAATATGACCAAGGCCATAGCCGTTGCGTAGTTACGACCAGTGTAGCCTGAATCGAGCCAGCTTCCGCCATATTTATCATCCTGAATTTCAACCATGGCCGCTTTTAATGCCTCAATAGCATCTGTTATGCCCTTTTTTCCATCCTTGCCTACTTGAATCTTAGTATCTTTATCAAGGATGTGCAGCGCCTGCAACGCGAAAAAGTGTCCGAAAAAGAAATAATATGAGCAGATTGCCCCATTTTTAAAATCATGACCTGATGTCTTACCATCCTTTCCCTCTGCACCCTTTTTCCTGCCAATCTCCAACTTGTCCCTGAATTCGAAAAAGTTATTTACAGCAGCAGCAAGCTTTTCCTTACTGCTTGATCCTGCAAGAAAGAGTGCAAGCTCACATGCGACTGCCCGAGCACATGATCCATGTGGAGTGTTAGATGTCCCCTCACCATTTGTAGTTAGTGCGTATCTAAAGCCCTTATCACCATAGCGTGTCGCATTCAGGAACTCGACCCCTTTTTTGATCGTATCCTCAGGGACATCAATGCCAATGCCCTTGGCCTCCAAGAGAGAGATTACTATCGCCCCAGTCATAAATGGAAACTGCTCAATTTTTATAGCATCCTTGGGCAACCTTTCATCATACTGCTTATCGATCTTGGGTTTTATTCCATAATAAGTCCAACCTCCCTGTTCCTCCTGTCCTGAAACCAGTGCATCTACAATTTCTTTTAGCTTCCCCTTTATTGCCTCATCTTTTGTCTCCCTGTAAATATAAGCAAGAGAAAGAAACACGAACGTGTTCTCAAGGTGTCTATAGTCAGAACTTTTAAAGTGTTCTCCCTTTGGCTTGAATTTCAGCAAATTATCCCTTGCTTTATCAAAGGCTGTAGATAAATT
Organism: Planctomycetaceae bacterium; assembly: GCA_005239585.1. The sequence continues at coordinate 1,682 of SBBU01000232.1, read as the reverse complement.
CTTTTCAGTGTTTTCTTTCAAGTTGAATTTGATCGCCAGCATTGCAACACCATTGACTGTTCCAAAGCATCCGCCTGCTTTTTGGAGAATCTTGGGCGTATCCCACCCCCCCTCTGCGAGCTGATTCTTAAGAAGATATCCTAACCCGCTTTGTATGGCACTGGCGACAGATTTTTCCTGCTTCTCGTGACTTGAGGAATCCGAGCCGGCTAGACACAGTAACGGAAAACCGCACATGAAATAAGAAATTAATCTGTTCATACACCCTATTTTTTCTTGTCTACTAGACCTTCAATCCAGACCGCCTTGCCCTTGGGAATCGACAGTGCCCCTACAGCGAGCGCTGTAGAGAGCGGATATCCATTTTTACACTTTGCCCTTATCTCTTCCTCCGTCGGCTCGGGTTTATTCAATAGCCTTGCCATCTCTTTCATAGACTCCTTCTCCAGATTTATCGTACCGTCTTCATACTGTGATGCAACTATAGTTTTCTCAATCTCCGTTCGCCAAACCTTCCAATCATACTTTTTATATATCATTACCAACTGCATGCCATTAAACACCCCAAGGTCCCACGTACAATGACCACACTTGTTTACGCTGCCAACCATAAATTCATAATGTTTCAAGTTGGGGTGTTCTAAAATGTGCCGGATCGTACGATCTACCTGTGCGGATTCTGACAGTCCACAATGTGCCAGACCTAGCGCCCCTACCGTATTACACGTTATCAAATCACCTTTATGTTCATCTGGCTTTTCAGCCCATTTAGTCTTTACTTCTACCGGGTCTTTAGATTTGTCTTTACCCATCGCACTATAATGAAAATTTCCCCTTCCGTCCTTGTGCTCCCAAAACATACCCAGCAGGCACTGACTTGCCTTGGCGAAACTCTCCTTAGGTACTTCTATCCCTATAAACTTGGCAGCCCACAACGCTTGAATCGCCCAGCATGTTACAAATGAATGCCTACCACGATTCTCGGGAAAATAGCTCCATCCTCCATAATCATTTTTTTTCTGTAGTGTCAGTAGATTCTCTACGGCCTCTTCAACCCACTTTTTTATCTTGCTTTGCAGCTCTTTATCCTGTGTCATCTTATGCGCCTGGACAAAGGCTAATGTTCCTATACCGTGCAAAAACGTTTTAGTGCCATATGGATAGGTGTGCTTTGGTGTCATTGCAATTACACGATCAATCCACCCACGTATTTTCTTACCATACTTTTCATCATCTGGACCATGTCCATTTAGCATAAAGGCAATCATGATAAAACTAACTGTTTCAGGAAGGTGTGAGAAACCTGATTGTTTCTGAGAATCATACTGGCTCAGCCAATCCAATCCCTTCTGGATGGCTCGTTCTACCTCGGGCGAGACTTGGTCCACAGCATCTTGTTTTGTGTTCTTATCTTCCTGATTGGTCCGGGTAGGTCCAAATGAGAGGATAAAGAGGGCCGGAAAAACGATACAGTTCATGATCTTCATCTGATACATTTTGAATATTTTTTGTAACAATTCAGATGTTGAGAGTTAATATCTACAAATGATACGATAGGCACGAAGAATTTGTTGGAATAGTCTAGTAGTTCCCACACTTTCTAGCAGCGGCGGTCTAAATGCTTGACCGGTAGCCAAGCCAAAGCTACCCTAATGGTACTGCATTGCACAAAGCAATGGAGA
>SBBU01000174.1 GCA_005239585.1 Planctomycetaceae bacterium | reverse complement strand
CTTGTTGCCCCTACAGAAAAAGGAAACAAGAGATTTGCACCAGTCGCATAGCCAAAGTAGAGTTTTGGTACAGATAATGTGATGTCATTTTCAGAATAACCGATCACCTCCTTTGCGTATTTCATAGCCGCATTTGCAAAGGCACCATGCGTCTGCACCGCAGCCTTGGGTTTACCTGTCGTACCGCCTGAAAATAACCAGATAGATGCATCATCTTTAGTAGTTCTGGCGCTGATCGGATCACTTGCAGCAGTCATTTGATCTGGTGTAACAAGTACATTCAGATAGTCATTTTTTAATGATCTAATCATAGGCAGAAGGTCTTTGTTCACAATGGCAGCTCTGGCCCGTGAATAGTCCAAAAAATACTGAAATTCCTCAGATTTCAGATCAGGATTCACCATAACAACAACTGCTCCCAGTCGCAAGATCCCGAATAAAGAGTAAACATACTCTGGCGAATCAAACTGGCTTATAATTACTCTATCTTCAATTCTGACACCATTCTTTGCCAAGAAATTGGCTACTTTATATGACCCCTCCTGAATTTGACGGTAAGTTATTTTTGTATCCTCGAATAGTACTGCAGGCCTATCTCCCTTCCCCTCTTTTATCCTCTCGTCAAGGAAAAACTCAACCATGTTGAATTCGTACGGAATTTCCATAGGCAGTACTATCGTAGAAACAATCTCAAAATTCAAGCCACTTGATTTTGTCGCCTATCTTTTCCACAATTTGAAACAATGATTACTGTCCTCAAGGAGAAGACATGGACGGAGCTCACGTCGTGTATTGATGACAAAACGCTGGCTATTCTGCCTGTTGGGGCAATCGAGGCGCATGGCCCACACTTACCGCTAACAACAGACTCGATAATCAGTGAAACAATGTCTATAAGGGCTGCTGAAAAGATCGATAAGATGGGTTTCAATGTAATAGTACTACCAGTCCTTAGTTACACTTGTGCCAAGTTTGCTATAGATTTTCCAGGAACTATTTCAATCTCGGAAAAAACACTCACTGAAACTATCTGCGACATTGCTGAATCAATTCGCCGGGCCGGAATCAGATTTCTTATGATTTCAAGTGCCCATCTCGATCCTTCCCATATCTCAGCATTAAGAGCTGCCGCGAGCAAATTCCATGAATCCATTATATTTCCAGATTTAACCAGACGTAGAATTGCTGAAAGACTCACTGACGAATTCAAACGAGGATCGTGTCATGCAGGCTGTTTTGAAACTTCACTTGTGTTAGCCTCATCACCTGAAATGGTCAGACTCGACAAGTTACCTCCTTCTAAAGAGGTTAATTTAGCAGAGGCAATTAGCAAAGGTATAAGCAGCTTTACCCAGCTTGGAATGGATTCGGCATACTGCGGTGACCCCACTGCTGCAACAGCACAGGAGGGGGAATCAACATACACTGTGCTTGCTGATATACTTGCCGAAGCTTTCACAGAACGATATAAACAAGGATAATAACATGAAACTCGAAAATAAAGTAGCGCTGATAACAGGTGCAGGAAGAGGAATCGGCCGCGCGATATCTATATTATTTGCAAATCAAGGCGCCAAATTAGCCATATTTTCAAGGACAACGACTGAAGTAAAACAAACCGCTTCGATGTGCGGTAATAATCCGCTATGGGAAACCCTTGATGTAAGAAACAAAAAGGGGGTCGAAAAATTTATCAAAAAGACCGCTGACAAATTTGGACGGATTGACATACTAGTTAACAACGCTGGCATTGCTAAAAGCGCCCCCCTGCTGAATACTACCCCCGATTTTTGGGATGAGACAATAGAAACGAACTTGACATCAGTTTATTTCTGCACCAAAATAGTGCTTCCTTTTATGATAAAGCAGCGCTTTGGACGAGTCATTAACATAGCGTCTATCTCAGGCAAGATGGGTAGTCAATACATCTCTGCCTACAGCGCATCAAAGTTTGGTGTAATAGGATTCACACAATCAGTTGCACAGGAAGTAACAGGCAGTGGTATTTGCATAAACGCTATTTGTCCGGGATACGTAAAGACACAAATCCTTGATGACGCAGTGAAAAACATCGTCATTAAAACTGGTCAGGATCAAAAGGTGACCAGACGCAAACTTGCCCTCGAAAACCTTCAAAAAAGATTTATTGAGCCAGAAGAAGTTGCAAAACTCGCCCTCTTTCTGGTCTCCGAAGACTCTGGTTTCTTAAGCGGAGAAGCCATCAATATATGGTAATTATAAATCCAAACTCGCTGCCAAGACCAACCGGGTTCAATCACGGCATTAAAAATGGCCCTCTACTCTTTATTTCTGGTCAAATAGCCTACGATAAAGCAGGCAAACTCATAAGCAGGAACTTTGCAAAACAATTTCGAAAATCAATGGAAAACCTGTTGGCAGTTGCAAAAAAAGCAGGTTTTAAACCAGAAAATATTGTGAAGATGACAATATTTGTTAAAAATAAAAGCGAATATCAAAGATCAAGAAAGGAATTGGGTAAAATTTACAAGAGTTTAATGGGCAGCTACTATCCCAGCATAAGTTTAATCATCGTAAAAGACCTTTTCGAAAAAGGAGCTAAAGTAGAAATAGAGGCAGTGGCTGCCTCCTAACTCTTATGAGAGCTGTTATTCAACGAGTAAAAAGAGCATCAGTTGAGATAGATGGAACGCCATTTTCAAGCATCGGTAAAGGATTACTTGTGTTTCTCGGAATAGCTTCAACTGACAAGGAAGATAATTGCTCAAAATTGGTAAAAAAAATTCTAGGCCTCAGAATCTTTGAAGACCGAGATGGGAAAATGAACCTATCCAATGAAGATATTAACGGCGAATATCTAATTGTATCGCAGTTCACCCTTTTAGCAGATCTCTCCAAAGGCAAACGGCCGGGGTTTGATTATGCAATGAGACCCCCACAGTCTGAACTTTTCTATCAGAACT
>SBBU01000158.1 GCA_005239585.1 Planctomycetaceae bacterium | reverse complement strand
GCTTTCTATCTGGCTTTGTCCAATACAAAAGATAGTTTCAGTTATTTCACGTGGATAAAAACAGCATCGATCCACTTGGATTTTGCACTTCGCGTCGACCAATTGAGTCTTTTAATGGCCTTGGTTATTACGGGAGTTGGAACTCTTATTCATATTTACTCGATTGGATACATGGCCAAAGATCAGGGCTTTGCCAGATTTTTTTGCTACATGAATCTGTTTGTTTTCCTGATGCTGATATTGGTTCTTTCAGACAATCTAGTCCTGATGTTTGTTGGCTGGGAAGGGGTGGGTCTTTGTTCCTTTTTGCTTATAGGATTTTGGCACCATGAGCTGCCTAGGGCAGATGCTGCAAAAAAGGCATTCATTGTGAATCGAATCGGAGACTTGGGATTCCTAGTGGGAATTTTCCTGCTCTTTCTTGAGGTTGGAAGTCTCAGTTTTGGTCGACTGGAGGCTTCACACCTGAATTCAGAGATTTTAAACATTATTTGCTTGATGCTGTTTTTAGGGGCCTGCGGCAAGTCGGCGCAGATACCGCTTTATGTCTGGCTTCCAGACGCCATGGCAGGTCCCACTCCAGTAAGCGCACTCATACATGCTGCCACAATGGTAACTGCTGGGATATACATGATCGCAAGACTCTCCTTTTTGTTTATGAGTGCAGGAGTCGCCCTGGAAGTGATAGGGGTAATAGGTGGTTTGACTACCCTGATTTCTGCTCTGATGGCAATAGGTGAGAATAATCTGAAGAAGGTCCTAGCCTATTCAACGATCAGTCAGTTGGCCTATATGTTTTGTGGGCTAAGTGTCGGGGCGGTGGAGGGCTCGATGTTTCATCTTACGACCCATGCCTTCTTCAAGGCGCTACTGTTCCTCTCAGCTGGGGTTGTGATTCATGGTTTAGCTGGCGAGGAGGACATGAGGAAGATGGGTGGCTTCTGGAAGAAAGACAGACTGGTATTCATTAGTTTTCTTATTGGATCGCTTGCGCTTGCTGGTCTGCCGCCACTCTCTGGTTTTTTTAGTAAAGAGGCGATTATTGATGCGTGCATTGTCAAAAATCCTTTCTTGGGGGTTATTTTGATCTTTACTGCGTTTCTTACAAGTTTCTACATACTAAGGGCAGTTGCAGTGACGTTCTTTGGCGAAAAGCGTTGGCATGAGTATCATCACGCTGGAATTTCTATGAAATTTGTAATTGTTGCGTTGACGATTCTTTCTGTGGTTGGTGGCGGGGTAGGTATTTTAATTGACAAGGCGCACATTGTAGAACATGCAAGCAAGTACCACCATGGTTTTAATATTACTCTATTTGCACTTGCTGTTGTTGGGATTCTTATAGCAGCATTTATGGTTTATATGCTGTATGGGCCGCAGGCTTCACTGAGACAGAATCTGATCAAGCTGGCTAGTCCTTTGGTTCTGCTAGTGGAGAGAAAATTTTTCATTGATGAGATTTATGAATTTCTCTTTGTACTTCCATTAAAGCTCACTGCATTTATTGCCTGTTATCTGTTCGATCTGATTATTATAGATGGTTTTTTTGTGAATGGTGTGGCTGCGCTGACATATCGAGTCTCTGGTACGATTAGAAAAATCCATACGGGTGCAATTAATGTATCGCTGATTGTTATTGGAGTGGGAATCATAGCAGTCATGGCCGTGCTTCTCCTGTCAATTTTTGGCAAAGGGATTTTGTGGTAGGGATATTAGCAGTTGTGGTTGGTCTTCCGCTGGTTGGCGGAATTATCTGTGCATTTCTAAGAGATCCGCGCAGGTTCGCGATTGGCTGGAGCTTTATTATTTTTCTCCCAATCCTTTATCTGTATACGCATTATGGCGGCCAACCTTTGGGCGAATCACATCAATGGTTAAAAGATCTTAATATTGAGTTCAGACTTCGTGCGGATGGTTTCAGTCTCTCGCTTATGCTCTTATCAGCGCTTTTGACGTTTGTATCGATTCTTGCCTCAATCAATTCCATAAAAGCAAAGGAGTTTTATATCTGTATGTTTGTCCTTGAAACGGGTGTGTTGGGTGTCTTTTCAGCTGCTGATCTATTCCTGTTTTATGTCTTTTGGGAAGTGGTTCTTATACCAATGTGTTTGATCATTGGTATATGGGGCGGCTCAAGAAGAATATATGCCTCTGTGAAATTTATAATTTACACAATGTCTGGAAGCCTCTTGATGTTGGTTGGTATTATTTATGTTTACTCTAAAACTGGATCATTTGATATAGATATAATTGCGACAAGATCCTTTCTTATACCTCAACAAGAACAGATCATTTTGTTTCTTGTCTTTGCATTGGCATTTGCCATAAAGGTCCCGATGTTTCCTTTTCATACATGGCTTCCTGACGCGCACGTCGAGGCTCCGACTGCAGGGAGCGTGATGCTTGCCGGCATACTTTTAAAGATGGGTGCATATGGATTTATAAGGATTGCAAGGCCTTTCTTTCCTTTGGGTGCGGAGGCGTGGTCTGGGCCAATAATGGCCTTGGCGGTAGTTAGTATTTTCTATGGTGCGCTTTTAGCCATGGCACAAGGAGATATAAAGAAGCTAATTGCATACTCCAGTGTAAGCCACATGGGTTTCGTGATGTTGGGAATCTTCAGTGCAAGTCCTGATGCATTGTCTGGCGCAAAGATGCAGATGATAAACCATGGGCTTTCAACTGGAGCCCTATTCTTACTAATTGGAATAATTTACGAAAAGACTCATAAGAGAGGTGTAAATGATTTCGGTGGTGTGTCGCAGTCGATGCCTCTTTATGCAGTTTGCTTTACAATCATCATGCTGAGTTCTATAGGGCTTCCCGGTTTGAATGGATTCGTCGGTGAATTTTTAATTCTAGCAGGGACATTTGTGGCTTGGTCTTGGCCTTCAGCCTTGGCAACCTTGGGCATATTATTAAGCGCTATATATATGTTGAGGCTATATCGCAATGTTTTCTGCGGCCCTTCAAGAGAATCTATAAGCGACATTGGACTTTATGAAGCGACCTATTTAGCCCCGCAAGTAGTTCTGGTAATACTACTGGGGTTCTTTCCTAATATTATTTTGAGCATAGTATGACAAGCCACGTTGATTTATTATTGACTTTGCCAAGTATTGTTCTTTTTGCTGGTGCACTTGTTCTTCTGACAATAAAATTTCTAATACCAAACAGGTCGCATGTAATAGAGTGGCTATCATACGGTTTCTGTGGTGTTGCGTTGGCACTGTTAATTAACCAGTTCGCAAGTTCTGCAAACACAAGGGCATTCTCAGGTTCGCTGGCGATAGACTTGTTTGGTACGGTGATGTCAATTGTCATTGTCTTCTCCACGCTGCTGTCACTTTTGCTCGCTAAAAGTATTTTTACAAACGTAGGGGGTTCTGATAAGGAAACAGCGCGGTTTCCGGAATACTGCAGTATGTTGCTGATGATATCAGGCGGACTAATGATCATGGCTATGGCAAGAGATTTCATTACTCTGTTTTTGTCAGTGGAGCTTGTTTCAATTGGTTCTTACATAATTTCTGGCTTTACCAAGACAAATCCCAAGTCAAATGAAGCGCAGGTAAAATATTTTGTGATGGGCTCATTCGCAACGGCAGTAATGCTATATGGTATGGTACTTGTATATGGAGCTACTCAAGATATTTTTATTGATGGTCCAATTAGGGATTCCTGGATGGGGATTGCTGGGTCGCTTTTGATTGTTATAGGATTCTGCTTCAAGATTGGAGCAGTACCATTTCACATGTGGGTGCCGGATGTATATGAGGGGGCTCCTGTGGCTGCGGTAGGTTTCATGTCTGTAACGATCAAGGCTGCTGGGCTGGCAGTTATGCTGCGAATTGCAAAGGATTTGTTGAATGGTCATGCGATAGTTCTTGATGTCATATACGCTATAACGATTCTAACCATGCTCATTGGAAATATATTGGCGTTAAAGCAGACTAGTCTGAGGCGGATGCTTGCCTATTCTTCTATTGCACATACTGGTTACGCACTTATTGGAGTGGCAGTGTATTGTTTTAGACCAGCAAATGATCCTTGGACGGCTGTGATCCTTTATGTCATGGCTTATTCATTTATGACCCTTGGATCTTTTGCATTTCTAATCCTGCTGGGGGGAGATAACTATCAGGACCTTTCTGGTATGGCAAAGGCAAGGCCAATGCTTGCCCTTTGTGTTGCAATTTTCATGCTTTCGTTGGCTGGCTTTCCGCCTACTGCCGGTTTTTTTGCCAAATTTTATATATTCAAATCTGCGGTTGATGCTGGCCATATTTTGCTCGCAGTTGTAGGTGTCTTGGCAACGATTATATCCGTGTATTATTATTTGAAGGTTATTGTTCTTATGTACATGCATCCACTACCTGAAGGAAAGGTATTTACGACAGACACAAATACAGAACTCTGTGTTACGTTGTGTCTGGCCTTTGTCCTTGTGATTGGAATTCTACCTGCCAATTACCTGGCAATGGCAATCAGAGCCACCCCATAAATCCCCTCCTTTCCATAGTGTCAAATCCTGTTGAAGGAAACCATGAGGGCCTCTACATATAATTAAGCTCTAGTGTTTTCTGCTATCAATTTTAGTTAAAGTGATGTAGACATGATCGCTTTAGCTCAAAAAAAACATCAACGTTGATGCTTTTTTTGCAAGGGCTGGTCTATAGGGATACATTTAGAAACAAAGTTTTTTTCTAGGATTGGTATGAGAGGCGGGGTAAAAATCAAACATTTTTCTTTTTTAAACGTTATAAGATATAGAATGTACGCATTTAAAGTTACATTAATGATCGTCCTGATACTCGGTGCATTGGGCGGCGCTACGTATCTTGCTGTTACAAGCATGGGAACAGCAGAGGAAAATAAAAAGATTGAGAAAATAAGAATATATGTAAATAGACTCAAAGATAATAAAGATTTCCAGGTTGCTGAGAATAAGCTGCTCACGATAGGAAAGCCCGCAGAGTCGCATCTTATAGAGGCAATGAATCAAACCAAAGACGAAGATGTTCGCAAGCGGATCGAGTCTGTTTTAACGAAGATCAAGAATACACCCCCAAAGTAGTTCCCTTGCCAATGGTATTAATTTGCCTTGTCACTTGAACAGTTTTTTGCTAATCTACCTCAATGGCCAAGATCAGAATACTGCCCACGGAAATTGTCAATAGAATAGCAGCAGGTGAGGTCATTGAGCGTCCTGCCTCTGTTGTTAAAGAGCTGATAGAAAATGCCCTTGATGCAGGATCTGATGAGATAAAAATCGAGGTGGAGGAGGGTGGAAAGAGGGCCATCAGAGTTAGAGATAACGGGTGTGGTATTGATGAAGAAAGCTTGAGATTTGTCTTCACTCCTCATGCAACAAGCAAAATCACATCAGATGAAGATTTATATGTCCATAAATCATTTGGATTCAGAGGCGAGGCGCTTGCTAGCATTGCCTCGATAGCGCAAGTAACCTTGAGTACATCGCAGGATGGACAAAATTCGGGCAATCAGGTTAGAGCTGTTCCCGGGGAGCAATTTGTCATCACACCCTGTCCTCCGGTTAATGGGACTATCGTTGAGGTAAAAAATCTTTTCTTGAATGTGCCGGTCAGGCGCAAGTTCCTCAAGAGCGATCGGGTTGAATGGGAGCAGGTTTACGAATGCGTGAGAAGATTCGCAATCTCAAGACCAGATATAAAATTGGAGCTTAAAGGTGATGGCAAGACGGAGCTGCTGTTGTCAAGGACAGATATTCCCGGGAGATTGAAGGAGATTTTCGGTGAGGAAATAAATTCTGCATTCATTAAAATCGATCGTGAATCGGGGCCTTATGCTGTCACGGCTTACTGTGCCAGGCCAAGGGTCAGTCGCATTTCGATGGATCATCAATTTATCTTTGTTAACGGAAAGTACATTAGGGACAGGCTCATAGCCCGGGCCCTTAATGAGTCTTATCGGGATGTGTTAGTATCTGGCCGCTATCCAATAGCGATTCTTTTCATACGTGTTCATGAATCACTGGTCGATTTCAATGTTCATCCTACAAAGATCGAGGTTCGATTTCGAAATCCGTGGGAGCTTTACGACTATATTTTGAATTCTGTAAGGGAGTCGTTGCTGAAATCTGAGCTTACAGGGACTGTCAGCATACCTCAGAATTACACAATCAAGTACGAGCCTGTGCAAAAGATGCATTATGTCTCAACGCCTCTGCCTCAACCAGTTCAGCAGTATCCAAAGGACATCCCTGAGATGCCGAGGCCTTTTCAGGTGCACAATAAATTCATAATTTGTGAAGTTGAGGATGGCATATTGATTATTGACCAGCACGCGCTTCATGAAAGGGTATTGCTTGAGAAACTAAAACGTCAGTTCTCATCTGAAGGGACGTCAAAACAACTTCTTCTTATGCCTTTTGCTACAAAGGTGACACCAGAGCAAAGAAGGATTCTCGAGGAAAATTCACGGCTTTTATCTGCGGTTGGTCTAGACTTTGATGATCTTGCACAGGATACAGTGGTGATAAGGTCAATGCCAGGTGTCCTTCGAAATGCCAATCCTACTGAGTTTGTACATGATTTTCTCGAGCTGTCAGGCAAGGGTATTATTCAGATCGAAGATCTCTTGGAGCTTATGGCGTGCAAGGCAGCAGTGAAATTTGGTGACAAATTATCTAATGAAGAGATAAGTTCGCTGATCTCCCAGAGGGAGATCCTTGACAATCCCCATTCGTGTGCCCATGGACGCCCCGTTGCAGTAAAGATAGAACTTGACAAGTTAGAGGGCTATTTCATGAGGCGATAATAACAGTTCATACACAAGTTTTTTGCTTGAAAAGTCGTCATTACAGTATATACTTTGTGTAGATTTAGCTTGACGGGGGTTATTATTGGTGTATAATTTTCGAAAAGTTTAAAGGGGATGAATATGAAACAAGTAGTTCTGGTTGCACTAGTGGTAGCGTTATTTGCACCAGTATTGTTTGCACAATCGAATTCGCAACCAACTAGCAATTATACAAATCCATATCCATATCGTTATACCGGTGGTTATAGCTCTGGGAGTACTCAAACTGGTGGATATGGTGGTTATGGCGGATACGGTGGATATGGCGGATACGGCGGTTATGGTGGATACGGCGGTTATGGTGGATACGGCGGTTATGGTGGATACGGCGGTTATGGCGGATACGGCGGTTATGGCGGATACGGCGGTTATGGTGGATACGGCGGTTATGGTGGATACGGCAGTGGATATGGTAGCAGATATGGAGGTTACGGCGGTTACGGTGGATATGGTAGCAGATATGGAAGTTACGGCGGTTACGGTGGATATGGTAGCAGATATGGAAGTTACGGCGGTTACGGTGGATATGGT
>SBBU01000101.1 GCA_005239585.1 Planctomycetaceae bacterium | reverse complement strand
TTGAAAAAGGAACATTCGCAGAAACGAAAGAAGAAAAAAAATCAAAAGAATTTGTTAAAGACAAAGATAAAATTGTGGACATTTTTGTTTAGAGGTGATGTATGAATACTATAAGCGCCGTCGGCGACCCGGTCAAAAGTAATATGTCTCGCAGGACACAATTAACGCGGGAACAGTTTATGAGCATTCTCATAAACGAAATGAAGAATCAAAATCCATTTAATCCTATGAACAATACTGATTTCGTGAATCAGATCATAGGCCTGCAGAATCTGGAAGGTTCAACAAAGCTTATTGACTCTCTTACTCAATTTCAGTCATTTATGAAACTCTCATCGGCGAGTAGTTTCATAGGGAAGATAGTAGCCGCGAAAGATGAGTCAGGACAGACTATTACAGGAGTCGTCAAGAGTGCAAAAATTGAAGATGGTAATGTCTTTCTGAATGTAAATGGTAAAAGACTCCCTGTCGAAAACATTGTGGAGGTTTTAGGCGGAATTGAAACTTTATTTGGTTAAATCCAGCCCTTTCTGCGTGGTATTAGACCTAGTGAAAATGGTCAGGAGTAAAAGATACTGATACCTTGTGAGTTACGAGGTGTTCTGAAAGGGCTAGATAGATAACAACAGAAATATTTTGCCTGTCAATTGACAGGCGGGAGGTGTTTTATGGCTTTAATCAGGGCGATCAACTCGGCGGTATCTGGTTTGAGGGGTAATCAGTTTAAGATAGATACCATAGGTGATAATCTTGCAAACTCTACCACAACAGGGTTCAAGGTCGCTAGGGTCGATTTTGAGACGCTTCTTTCCCAGACAATCTCATTTGGTACAGCTCCACAGGGAAATCTTGGTGGAATCAATCCTGTTCAAATCGGTCTTGGTACATCGGTTGCCGGTATTACTAGGGACTTTAGACAAGGCGAGCTGGAAGTAACTGGAAGATCAAGTGATCTTGCTATTGAGGGTCAGGGATTTTTTATCCTCAAGAGCGAAAGTGGGTCTCTGGTCTTTAGCAGAGATGGTTCTTTTTCTATAAACCCTGCAAATTTACTTCATAACCCATCAAATGGTTATATTGTTCAGGGAATAAATGCTGATCTTAACACATTTACGATCCCTATAGGAGCGGCAGTGCAGGATATTCGGATACCTGTAGGTGAACTGCAGATTGCCCTTGCTACCACTTCTTCTTCATTTGACGGGAATTTGAATGGTGCTGGACAACAGGCGCTTGAAGGGACAATAATCGAGTCACAGATAATGAAGGATAATGTCGGTGGTATTGCAACCAATGCAACACTACTTACTGATCTTTTTCTACAGCCAGAGACAGGTGGACCAGACATAGACCTCAGAATTGATGCAAACGATATAATAACAATCAATGCAAACAAAGGAGGCAGACTATTGTCGCCATTGAGATTTATTGTAAGCGGTGTAGCTGTACCTGGTTTTGACGGTTTCGGCACTACAGTGGAGCAGCTAACAGAATTTATAGAGCGTTCGCTTGGAATAAATACTGGTGCGACCGACAAGCTGGTTTCGGCAACAAGAACAAGCGGGACTGCAACAAGCTTTGTTACAGATGTAAGCGGTGCTATTATTGGTGTTAACGCAGTTGGAACAACACTTACGGGTGTAGTAGCTGGCGATGTTCTAAGGTTTAATACTGGTGCAGGGGCAGGACAAATTGCAACAGTTTCATCAGTTGCTGGTAGCACAATTAATTTTACAGCTGCGTTACCTTCATCAATTCCCCAGCCTGTAGTTGGAGATCAATTCACAATCCATGAGCCGCCGCGAGTTGTTCTTCAGGCCACTGGAAGAATACGGGTAGCAGGAAATGTTGGACTGGCCAATGATATAAGCAATCTTAGCGTTGTAACTTCAGATGGAGTTTCACTTTCTACATGGTTTACGAGACGGAACGCTAATGGTGAAAGCGTTATTTCTAATGCAACATTCTTTGATTCTCTTGGAACAGCCCATACAGTAGAGCTTACTTTTGCACTCGAGACAAAAAATGGTACCGATCCTGCTACTACAGGTTTCGGAAACACATTCAGATTTTTTGCAGAAAGTAGGGATAACCAGTTAACTACTGGTTCTGGAACGAGCCGGGTAGTGGGAACTGGGACGATTACATTCAATACTGGCGGGCAGTTTATGTCTCAATCACCACAGAATTCGATTAATATCAACCTGCGTAACACAGGCGCTGCAACTCCACTTACAGTAACCCCGAGTTTCTCTTCATTAACAGGTTTTGCAGATGCCCAGTCTGAAGTCTTTTTAATGAATCAGAATGGCTTCCAAGTGGGTGTTCTGACTGACTTTTCTGTTGGTGCAGACGGGATAGTAACGGGGATATTCTCAAATGGTTTGACTAGATCGCTGGCACAGGTGCAGATTGCAAGATTTAACAATCCAGAAGGTCTAAGAATGTTAGGAAATAATAACTTCTCTGTTGACGCAAATTCAGGGCAGGCCGTAATCGGGAGCCCTGGTACAGTAGGGCTGGGTCAAGTAAGAAGTGGCGTACTTGAGGCATCAAATGTGGATCTTGCCAGAGAATTCACAAATTTAATAATAAGTCAGAGGGCGTTCCAGGCAAATGCCAGAGTTATTGGTGCTTCAAATGACGTATTGGACGAGCTGGTAAGAATCATATAGGGTAGTAGGGGGAAATAGCAACCTGAATTTTTAGGCCTAGTCCTTGTTAGGGCTAGGCCTTCTAACTTTGGTTCGAGGAGGATCAATTGTTTTCTTGCTCAATAGAATCGATATAATATATACTAGACTATAAAAGATGATAAAACTTACAAAGTTAAACGGCAAGGAGTTTTATATCAATGCTGAGTTGGTACAGCTCATAGAGGAAACTCCTGATACAGTAATCACGTTCACAAATCGTGAAAGAGTCATGGTAAAGGAATCTGCTGACGAGGTTGTAAAAAGGGTTATGGAATATGCAAGAAGCGTCAGAAGTTTTTCTAGTCTCGGTGGATGAGGAATTAATATTTATCCGTACCAAGAGTACGGGACTAACAATGGTACCTCGGGGCAACCTGTAGGACTCCATTTAACTTTAAAGGAGTAGGCTATGCCAGAGAAACCTGCAGAAGCTCTGCCTGCAACTCAAGCCCTACAAAAGGCCGAAAGATTTCTTTCACCCGCTGCTTTTATACTGTTTATAATTATCATGATCGTGGAAGCAGCCGTAGTTTCAGTTGTTGTAAAAGCTACTTCGGTCAAATCAGATTCTCATGGAAATTCACATGGGGGTTCGCACAATGGAGTTTATAGTCAATATATGGAAATAGATCTGGGTGATCCGTTCCTGAGGTTTCACCAACAGCAACTGATACTTAATGTCTCTATTGCACTTCAGCTCAATGACAAGCTTAAAGATGTTGTAAATATAAAGAAACAGCTGGAGTCTCAAAAGAAATATATAAGAGATAGAATAAACACAATTATTGATGCTAAGAACCCAGAAGAGATGGTTAAGACTCAATTCAAGTCGATTTTGAAAGGTGAGGTATTGCGTGCGCTAAACAAGGAATTCCCCGTTTCTTCTGGTGAAGATATTTTCAGAGCCGTGTTATTTTACGATTAAATAGAAATTATGTCAGTACCACCAGATATTCCTGAAGAAGCCGAAAAAAACCAGGGTGAAATTGGCTCGGATGAGAAAAAAAACATGAAGGATGTTACTGACATCCTTCAAAGTGCCGGTATCACACCGCAAGAAGCAAGTAAGCAACCGGCGCAGCAGGCTAGTGTAGATGATCTTGCTAAAACATTTGTAGAGAAACCCGGGGAGGAAAGCGTAACTATAAAAAAACCCCAGTACGAAAAATTTGTAATGACTCTCTCTGAAAAACCAGAGTTAACAGTTGACCTTCTAAAGGACGTGAGTATGCATCTGAAAGTAGAGCTTGGCAAGACAAAGATGAACGTCGAGGATATTCTAAAGCTTTCATCTGGCTCAGTAATTGAGCTGGATAAGTTTACCGGGGACGTACTCGATATATATGTAAACGATCGACTAGTCGCAAGAGGCGAAATACTTGTAATCAACGATAATTTTGCCATAAGAGTTACTGAAATAGTGGTAGAATAAGCTACTTGATTAATCTTTAACTTTATGTGGCGAGATTAATATTACAACCCTGCGGTTCAATTTGGGATCAGTTTCTGAAATTAGATTACTGAAACTCATCGACATGGGTAAGAAAAATTTACTGTCCAAGCCTTTTGACACTAGGTATTTGTATGTTTCCTGTGCCCTTAAC
>SBBU01000021.1 GCA_005239585.1 Planctomycetaceae bacterium | reverse complement strand
GAGTGGAGTCTCTTTACCTCTTCTGCAAAGCTTGGCAGACCTTGTTCTACACCTGTTTCATGGTGTCGTTTTTTGGAGATCTCTTTGACCTGCTTTATGAAATTCTGCACCTCCTTCTCTGACGGGATAGCAGCTGGTATTATTAGTACTGTCTCTTGAGAAAATTTGTTGTGGAAAAACAGGAAATACTTGGCGCTTCTAAAGTGATAATAAAGACAAACCACTGTGAGCGCACACAAGACAGTAAGATAAACAATGGAGTAGCTGGCTGTTACTCGATAATTTAGCCATGAATCTAGTGCTATGAATGCATTCATTAAAATCCCGGTAATAAGAGCGGGGATCAGGAATTTTGTGGTATTTGGATAGATCTTTAGCTCACTTTCGTTGGAATCAATTATTTCTGCAGGACAATATGCATTAACAGTGCTTGCAAATCTCTTCATTTTAATCCTGATTTCAAGGTCTGTAAGTGTTAGTTCCTGATTGTTAAAGAATCTCCATTTCTGTTGTAGTGTGGATATTATTTTTTCAGATTCCATAAATTATATTTTATCCTGTTCTCTCAGCTTGAAAGGGCGTAGAAAGAATAGTGGGCGTAGCGCGTTAAAAAGCCTGAGGAATGCCTTGTCTCTTGCCGAAACTAGTCCTGGAAAATACCTTTTTTTTATCCTGAGAAGGCCGGCCTTGTCTAATAGGATTAAAATGTCAAAGAGAGGTCCGAGTCTGGATAAATCAAGTGCGCTTTCAAAATCTACAATGTATGGTTCGCCTGCAGGCGAGACCAATACGTTTCTCCGGTGTCTTAGATCTAGGTGGACTATTTTTCTCCTGTGTATTTCAGAAAGCAGCAACTCCAGCTTGTGGAAAGTTTCACTTCCAAGTGGTTTAGTGTGGTCTTGTATTGGAGCGCCGTCAAAGTGAGTCATCGATAGCCGGCTGCCGTACAATTCTACTGCCTTTGGGACACCTCCTAGGCCATTCAGTTTCTTCAGGATTCTGTATTCATGCGAGGCGAGTGCTCGTCCTAGTAACCTATCGCCATAGTCCTTAACAATGACTTTTTCTGGATTGCTGGTCGAATTTTTCATGGTGCTTTAGGATTTCAACGAAAAATTATATGATTCTTAAAGCAGATAGCAAGGGTGATAAAAATAACTGCAAGAGCAGTCCAGTGTTCGCTGTTCTCCAGGGCGCTTCTGATGCTCCATTGGCGAGACTCGTCTTTGTAAGGTACAAGACGCGGAAAATAGTCAGGGACTTGTTTGTCATATCGTTCCCATTTATCTCCAAAGATTTCCAATAATCTTTTGCTCTCAACATCTTTCTTTCGCCTTGTATAGTAGACTAGGAAAAACAGGATAAAGCACCCAAGGATAGCAAAGTTAAGATAGTTTCTTGTCTCTGCCATAAGACAAATACCGACGGAAATCAGGAATGTACCGATATAGAGGGGGTTTTTGCAGTAGGCGTATGGCCCAGTGGTTGTTAAAGACTTGTTTTTCGTTAAATGTCCAGCAGCCCAGATGCGAACCAACTCACCTATCCCAACAAGAATAATCCCGCTTGTGAAAAAGGTGCTCCATAGACGCGGTTCAGCGAGTAAGAAAATTAGGGCAACAGTTACCAGAATGACCACGACTCTCCATGTTAGTTTATGCCACCTTACCCTCAAATCCATAATTGGCGTATTATACTGTAGCCTAAGAAAAATCCCAACAAACCTCGCACTTGACCTATATTTAACCTATTCATCCATGTCCTAGATAAAATGAAGACGGCCGTCCAAAAGGGATATAATGCCCCCACCACTGTATACTTTTGTCTTTTGCTATATCAGTATATCTAGCTCTTTTGCCGGCAAACGTGGTTGATATACTGAAATACCTCTTGCAATCAAGGCAATGGTGTGAAGAAATCTTGACAGCAATTCTTCTTTCTCTTTCAATACAGATATCCTTTAGCGTCCTAATATAGCTTTTGTTGCGTTTTGCCCTTTTCCCACAAAAAGGGCAAGACGCCTCTTCTTTGCTGTAGTCAAGAAAAAGTATCTCTTCGCTTTGGTATGCTCTCTCCATATTTCCCCACTCACAACAGTCATAGATGAATTCTACATCAATGCTACATCGGGGGAACGTTTTGGTTCATTTGATCTGCTACTTTCGGAAATAACGCAACAATACCGAGTGTCGCTTAAATCAGAACACAGATTACTTTGTGAGAATGATTGCATGAACCATGCTTTAGTGTTAAAATAATTCTTCTATGAAGGGATTTGGTTTTGTCTTGATGGTTACGATTGGTGCGTTGCTTACGATCTATGGGGCTATAAAACTTACGCAAGAAAGCAACTCGGATAAACGCAACCCTACCTCCAAAAATATAAAGCAACCTGAGAACCAGCCTAAAGATCAGCCCAAGGATGGACCAAAAGATGTTCCAAAGGATCAACCAAAGGATACGCCCAAAGACCAGCCTAAGGATCAACCCAAAGACCCGAAAAATCCTATCGATTCTCAGCAAGATCCAGCGATAACTAAGAAGAAATTTGATGATTTAATGAAGGTGGTAGATGAGCTTAGAGCACAAGATGAATGGCAAAAGGCGCTTGAATTGCTCGAAAAATCGATACTAGAGTTGAAAACATTTGAAGATGAGCTGGAAAAAATAAGAAAACAATTAAAGGCTCTTAAGGACAATACACTCGATCAGATCATTAAACCAAAATTCGCAAGTGCTAGAAAGTTATTCAAGGAAGGCAATACGGCCGCGGCGATAGGAGAGCTTGATTATATAAAGAATCTCAAACTAAAAGTGAATTATCCAGCTCAGTATGAAGATTTTGTGAAACTAATAGATGAGATGAAGGAGAAATTATCACAAATGGTTCTCCTGCCCAAGTGTGAAATTATAATCGGAGAAGGAAATTCTGCAAAAAAGATAACAGTTGATGAGTTTTATTGTGATATCTATGAGGTTACAAATGAGCAGTATGCCCTTTTTGTGTTGGCGACAAATTATCACCCTCCTGATGGCTGGCCAAAGGGTAAGATTCCTGTTGAGAGGGAAAAGCATCCAGTGAGGCTCGTAACACTTGAAGATGCGATGGCCTATGCCAAGTGGTGCGGAAAGAGGCTTCCTGACGAAATTGAATGGGAAAGGGCAGCTCGTGGTCCTGATCAACTTGTATATCCTTGGGGAGCCAAGTTTCAGCCAAAAGAGGGTGAATATTGTTGCAATTCCGCCGAGTATTCAATTCACAGGCAAAAACCAGATACGATGCCCGTTGGCTCATTCAAGTCAGGACAAAGCAAGGATCTTATATCCGATCTAATAGGGAATGTATGGGAATGGACCGTAACTATTGAAGAGGATGCCAAGGGCAAGAAAAATGTCACAAAGGGTGGGTCTTTTACGACAACACGTGATGTCTGCAAGATTAATTCAAGACACCCAGAAGATCCTGCATTAAAACACGTCGATCTAGGTTTCAGATGCGTTAAATAGGTAGGGAGAGGGATAGGAAGGAATTATGACAAAAATGGTTTTATCTGAAACTTTTTGACCTAGTTATGCGTCTAAATATATAGAGATTATGGAAGGTCAATCAGGACATAAAATGGATCCGCTTCAATTGTTAGGGAAGCGCCTCTCGAACTATGAAGTATTGGAGCTAATTGGCAAGGGAGGCATGGGGTTTGTTTTCAGGGCTAGGGATGTCTCACTAGACCGCGAGGTTGCGCTAAAGGTCTTAAGACCAGAACTTTCCGAGGACAAAGAATTCGAATCAAGGTTTGTAAGAGAAGCACGTAATGCGGCCAAAGTTGACCATCCTTCCATAGTTCAGGTTTATTCAGCAGGAAAAATGGGTAACTTGCTTTTCATGGCCATGCAATTTGTTAAGGGCGACACAGTTAGCAAACTTTTGGAAGATCAAGGCAAATTCGAATGGACCAAGGCTCTTAAGATTTGCAAGCAGGTTCTCAAGGCGCTGCACATTGCTCACAGACATGGTTTCATACATCGTGACCTTAAACCAACCAACATAATGGTTGATGACCATGGCACAACCAAAATCATGGACTTTGGATTAATGAAGCATGTCTCGGTGTCAGATGGATTAACCAAGGCAGGCGTATATTACGGTACTCCAGAGTACTCAAGCCCAGAACAGTGCCAGACACAAGAACTTGATGCGAGGAGCGACATTTATTCACTAGGTGCAGTGCTTTATGAGATGCTCACAGGCCGTCTCCCGCACGTAGCTGAGGAACCTCTTGCCTTATTTCGTAAGATAGAAAAAGACGAACCGATTTCGATCAGGCTGCTCAACCCAAATATTCCCAAAGAAGTAAGCGACATTATTCACAGGATGATGCATAAGGATCCGCAAAGGAGATATCAAGCTGCAGAAGATGTGTTAAAAGACATAGATAAGGTATTAAAGAAAACTGAAGGCCCTCGCAGAAAATTTATTCCGTATATAGCTAGTGCAGCTGTTTTCCTCATGTCTTTAATCCTTTATCTGGTCCTCTCTCGTGGCGGACAACCAACGAATAACGGTGGTACCACACCGGTTGATCCAGGGCCGACTAGGGATTCACTCGTCATTGTTATCACTGATCTTGATGACCTTCAAAGACCTAAAATGCATCACCACATATGCCATAACTTTCAGGAGGCGCTAAGTGAATTTTTTGAAAAGAATCATTCAAAGGTTGTTGCCCCTTCGAGTATGGAGATGATATCACGTCTACAATCTAAATATGACAAGCTGCGAGAGGAATTCGAGGAACTAAGGAACATAAAACTAACTGATGCAAAGACCACGAATTACTTCAAGAGGCCGCTTATAAAGATTTTCAAACCAGATGTATACATAACAGGAACTCTTCGTAAGATGGATGAAAAAACGGCCCATTTGTCCATCGAAGTCCTCAAGTGTCTCAAAGAGGGTGATTTTGAGGGTATTTTTAGGACAGGCAGCGATATCCAACTTACCTGGGACCCAGATACTACAGATATAAAACGCGTTGAAGAGTACTTTACTGATGTTGGTAAAAAAATTGCGGAAAAATTAATGAACGAGCCTGCCTTCAACTCGTTTATGGTCTCATTGAACAATCCTGTAAAAACTGTTTCCGAGATAATGAATGAGGCGTTGCCTCCATCATATACGGTTGACCTGACATCAAAAAGGACCAGTCAGATTGCATCTGAGGTTGAAAAGAAATTACTGGGCCATTCTTACGGCAAGGAATCATGGAATCGTTCTCTGGCCAAGCATGGAATTGTAAACACAGACCATAAGGATAAGCTGAATTTGGATTCGAATCTGACCAAAGAAGAGGTTCTCAAGCTATATTACTCAGCCAGTCAGAAACTGCCATCCGTAAGTGATCCTGCCGAACTGGTCTCTTACTCTAACTATCTCAGGATGCTGCTGAAGAACAATCCGCGTCAGTTAGATGAGGTTAATCAGAAACTTGATAGCTGCAAGACACAGAATGTAGGAATAAAACTAGATCCCGTCTATGAATGCCCTATTGATAAGACTGCAGAGATCGATAATTTCCTTTATTGCAAGGTCTGTGATAGCAAATGTATCTTATCACTGCGTGTTGAACCGAAATAAGGCATCACTTCCCCTGTTTTCAAATTTTAGGGTTCAGTTAAAGTTCTGACAAGAATAGCAAATTCAATTTTGATTCCTATAATGAAGGGTTAGTCTGAATTAAATGTCTTTAATCGTGAAAGAGATCACTGGGAATCTATCAGGCTTTATATCGTTTCCCAGAAAAATTTATTCGACTGATTCCAACTGGGTCCCACCTATAATG
>SBBU01000171.1 GCA_005239585.1 Planctomycetaceae bacterium | reverse complement strand
GCTCGAGCAAACAGTAAGGACATTGGAGCGTGTTGATAATACGAAGTTGGTTCACGCTAAATTCACAAGAGAGCTCGAGGAAAAGAGAAAATTAAAGGATAAGGATGAAATTATGGTTAAGGACCTCCAAGCATTTGTGAAGGAATATAATACATGGAAGGTCGAACTACCGAAGAAAACTATCAAGCATGAAGATGTAAAAACCAGGTTGGAAGCGGAGGAGCAAAGGGCAAAGATCTACGCCGATTGGTATCTGGAGTTTTTCCAGGAGCTTAAGAAGGACACAGAAGAACTTTTGAAGCAGCCCCAAGGCGTTACATTTGAAAGCGCAGAGTCAAAGGCGAAAGAATTCCAGGGGGCAAAGGATTATAAAAAAGCTGTTGATGAGCTAAAGAAGGTCAATGCCTCGCAGGATGATATCGACAAGGCCAAGAAACTGATCGATGACTATACAAAAGAGGCATCAGATAATGCAGGAAAACTAAGGGATGAAGTTGAGAAAAAGGCTGCTGAGAACAAAGAAGAGGCAGTCAAGATGTTTAAAGAGGCTGACCCAAGATTCAGAGGGATTAATGCTGATATAGATAAGATACTCGATGAATTGATTAATACACTTAGCAAAGAGGAGAAAATTACGCTTGAGAGTGTCAAGGCACAGGTGGATGAGGCCATTAAGAATAAAGATTATAAAAAAGCCGTGAATCTGTTGAGAAAGGTTAATGCTTCGGCTGAAGATAAAGAGACAGCAAAGAGCCGCATTGATCTGTGTGTTGCCGATGCCCTGCTGGAGGCGGCTACGCTTGAGGATGCTGTCAAGGCAAAGGTAAAGGAAAACAGGGATGAGGCTATCAAGTTATTTAAAGATGCCGAGTCGAGACTCAAGGGTACAAGTATCAGCGTTGATAAGCTTCTTGAAGATATCGATAAACTCATTAACGTAAGGATGGAAAACGTAAAACCAGCGGTAGACGAGGCCTATAAGGATAAGAATTATGCCAAGGCAATCGAAGAACTTAAAAAGGTAAATGCGTCACAGGAGGAGGTCGACAAGGCTAAAAAGCAAATAGATGAATATTCCAAGGAGGCTCTAAAAGAGGCTGATGTCCTGAAAGAGCAGATCAAAAAGAAGATATTAGATAATAAGAAGGAAGAAGGGGCTCAGCTGTTCAAGGATTCAGAGGTCAAGTTTACTGGCATAAATGAAGAGGTCGATAAAGTTCTAAACGAAATAAGAGAATTGCTAAAGTAGATTTTGCTACGGAAGCGTTCGAACGCCGGTTGTAGATTCCTGCGAGTCGATTAGCCCATTTCCGATAAACTGATCCCAACCGGGATAGCTGAAAGTGTTAATGTCATCAGCAGTTTGTTCAAGTAGCAACCTAACATCTGCATTATTAGTCAAGCCATCTCCATTTGCATCAGGAATCCCTTTAGCTATTATCAATGCGCATGTTCCCACGACGTGAGGTGTTGCCATTGATGTCCCGCTCGCTAATACATAACCTCCGCCTTTCCATGTGGAAAGGACTTCGACTCCAGGTCCTGCAACGTCAAGCTGTGCACCAAAAGTGCTAAAGTATGCAACTTGATCATATTTATCCGTCGCACCGACAGCAATTACAGAGCTATAAGCGCCGGGATAATTTGGTGAGTTTCCAGTGTCTCCATTGTTCCCCGCAGCGGCTACGACCACTACGCCTTTTGATACTGCCCTGTCAACGGCGTCGTGAAGCGCTTGTGAATCGGAGGTGCTGCCGAGTGAAAGATTAATTACCTTGCATCCATTGTTCGCTGCCCAATCAATCCCTGCAACAACCCAGCTAAGATATCCCGAACCATTTCTATCAAGCACCTTGATGGCAACAAGTGTGCAACTTGGCGCGACTCCAACTACACCTATCAAATTATTGCTTGCACCGATTGTACCTGCCACATGCGTCCCATGGCCATTGTCATCTTTTGAAGATTTTGTTCCTGTGACATACGTAGGGCCAAGGATGACGCGACTAACGCCATTTGCATCCTTGAAATCAGAATGTGAGTTATCTATTCCGGTATCAACTACAGCCACTTTTACTCCGGTCCCAGTCGAAGTCGACCATGTAAGATCAGCATCGATTCTGTCAACACCCCACGGTAACGATTGAGGGGGTGGAGTTGTTCCACCTGAAGGTTTTCCAAGTGCCTTGCCCATTACTTGTACTATAGCATCCTTCTCGATGTACTTTACGTTGCTGGGCTTTCCCATCTTGCCAACTGCATCTGGGTTGATTATCCCGACCAGTGCATTTGCACTTGAGAGCCATATCTCAGCCTCTCCGCCGTTTGAAGTAAATACGGAAGGATCAGGCTCCCCATTAAATCCAATGATATAGCGCCCTTCAGTTGAAAGCTGAACCGTTGGCTCATCTGAGACTGAAGTAGATAATCCATTGCCTGATGAATTGCTCCCACAGCCACCAAAGAGCAAACCACTTGCGACAAGAGCTATTCCTATTAGTGCAATACCCTTGGATATGCCTTTCATTTTACGGTCCCCTTATCCATTATAATTCGGCAATATTTGCAATGTTCTATTCACTATTGTTAAAAAATCAAGCAAACAAAAGTTGTCACTTGAAATCAGGAAATTTGTTGAAAAAATCTTTAATTTTGTTAATTAACAGAAATAGAATGGGTTATAGGCTGGATCCATACATACCATGTTTCTGCGGGAGCGGGAAGAAGTTCAAGTTTTGCTGCCAAAATACCCTGTCAGATTCACCCACCAGCGGAGATCTTGCTGAGAGCTGGATTCGTCACGCAAGACGCGCAATGAGGCAATCTTCCGGAGTATTATGCAAATGAAGAAGTACAAGAGCTAAGACTTGGAGCATTAAATCTCCTAAAGAAAGGAAAGATTAAAGAGGCAAGAAATATATTACAAAAGTTGGTAGACGAAAATAAGGCAACTCCTCCCGTTCTTAACGACCTTGAAACCTGTTTTAGGTCAGGTCTCGTCTCCTTTGGAATCATTCGAGGTGAATGCGTGGCTTTCATACCTGTTGAAATTCGAGGCAGTCTCCAAAAGTTTATACAAGACCTCTAAGAAACCATCTCAAAACCCAAAACTCGGCGAAAAGCCACACTTAAAACCTTAACAAGTTCCACAGTTTGGAAAATAAAATGCGGAATTGCGGGCATACAGCGCATTATAAAAAAGTCGTAGTCACGACCAACTACCCCTTCGTAATCGGCCAGATTCTCAAAAACACTGGGAAATAAGGCCATGTTTCTAAATGTGGAACTTGTTAAATAATCGTTCCTTCTTGATCTTTGAATTTCTTATCCTTCTCGTGTAGACTCTTTTCTTCATGGCGACATCAAGGCAATTGGCGTTAAGGGTTGCGAATGTTATGAGGGACAAAAAGGCAACACAGGTGCGTGTGCTGGACCTAAGAAAACTAAATTTCATTGCTGACTTTTTTGTGATCTGCACTGCAGACAATGAACGCCAGGCAAGGGCAATTGCGGATGAAATCGAGCGGCACTTTAAGGAAAAAGGAATAAGAAGATTAGGTGTTGAAGGATACCCTGATGCGAGATGGCTTCTTGCCGATTTTGGGGATGTGGTTGTACATGTCTTTCTAAAAGGTGCAAGGGAGTATTATAACCTTGATGCAATATGGCAGGATGCTGTTGTCGTGAAGAGATAAGTCAGAGTGTACTAGAAATGAAAGATGTTTGGCAGAAGGAGCTTGGTCGACTTGCACAAAAACTATATCAGGTGGATGAAAAAGAACTTGGTCCTATACTTGAGCCAACCATTAACTTGAAATTCGGTGACCTTACAAGCGGTATCTCGTTCCGTCTGGCAAAAAAGGCGCGCAAGTCTCCTCAGGCTGTTGCGTCTGAACTCAAAGATAAACTGAGTCTGCCAAACCTCGATCGCGCAGAGGTTGCTGGTAACGGATACCTGAATTTATATTTCTCGAAGAATTTTCTTTTAGACCTTACAACCCAGATACAACGTGATCAGTTTCCAAAGGTAAACATGGGAATGGGTTCAAGAGTCCTTCTTGAATACTGCTCTGCCAATCCGACAGGCCCGTTGCATGTGGGTCACGCAAGGCAGGCTGTTGTTGGAGATGCGCTTTCTAACATATTAGGGTTTGCAGGTTTTAATGTCACTCGTGAGTATTACATCAATGACTCTGGTAATCAGGCAGAGATGCTGGGTGAATCGATTTATTCCCGAATTCACGACCTGCCTTTGCCGGAAAATGGTTATCCGGGTGACTATGTCAAAGAGCTTGCTATTAAATTGAATAGCAGCAATACCAAGGCAGAGTGCAGAGATTTTGGCATGAAGGAGCTTATGAATGAAATTAAACATGACCTGTCAGATATGGGAGTAAAGTTCGACTCGTATTTTTCTCAAAGAGAGATGGAGGATTCAAAGAAGGTGAATCGGTTCCTTGATTACATAAGGTCGCGCAACCTTTGTTATGACAAAGATGGTGCTGTGTGGTTCAAAAGTACGGACTATGGCGATGAGAAAGATCGTCCACTAGTCAAGTCTACGGGTGAGTTTGCATATCGACTGCCTGACGTTGCCTATCACAAGGATAAATTTGATCGAAAGTTTGATCTCTTGGTTAATCTTGTAGGGCCTGATCATTATGCCCATACGAAATTCATGGAGCTGTCACTGCGCGCGCTTGGTTTTGATGTGAGCAAATTGAAGTACATCATAGTTCAGCATCTGAGAGTTATGAGAGGGGATGAAGAGATTAAGATGTCAAAGAGGGCTGGGAATTTTGTGATGGTTCGAGACCTGATTGACGAGGTCGGAAAGGACGCAACCAGATTTTACTTTATCATGAGAAAGGCTGAAAGCCACATGGACTTTGATCTGGAGTTGGCTAAGAAGCAATCGGCAGACAATCCAGTCTATTATGTTCAGTACGCACATGCGCGGATCTCGAGCATAGTTCGAAAGGCTGATAATCTTCTTAATGAGCCGGATCTTTCAATGATTGGTGAGGAAGAAAAGAGACTGATCAGGATGCTCTACAGGTTTGAGTCAGCGATTCAGTATGCGGTAAAAGACCTTGATCAAGCAAGAATTGCCACATTTCTTACGGAGCTTGCAGGAGAATATCAGAGTTATTATCAGAAAGGTGACAAGGACACGTCGTATAGAGTGCTTTCAGACGATGAAAAACTCCGATCTATGAGGCTTTACTGCTCGCTTGCTGTACAAAAAATAATCGGCAAGGGGCTCTCAATTTTGGGGATATCAGCACCGGATAGGATGTAATCCTCATGAAGTTCTTGTCAGACAAGGTGATTGTAATTTTTGTCTTTTTGGCGACAATGTCAGTCTATTCATACACCCTTTGTCCGACAGTTTCGATGGTCGATGGCGGAGAGCTAATTGTTGCTTGTACATCGTTAGGGGTGGCCCATCCGCCCGGTTTTCCACTCTATGTACTGCTCGGGCATTTATTTAGCAAACTCCCTTTTGAAAATCCGGCAGTTGCCTTGAATTGCATGTCAGCTTTTTTTGGTGCCATGACTTGTTCAGCCACATTCATTGCAGCGAGACTCATTCTCAGTGGTAGAGACTGGTTCTCAATCCTTGCTTGTCTGATATCTGCGCTCTCTTTTGGATTTTCACCCACCCTTTGGGGCTGGTCTACAGTAGCGAAATATTACACGTTGAGCATATTTCTTATAGTTCTGCTTTTTATATTCCTTTGGAAATGGAAATTGACAGACAAGTCCTATTGGTTGTATCTTGCAGCCATAATGTATGGGCTTGGTCTGGCGAACCATACTGCAACCATATTTTTTTCCACTACGCTCTTTATTCTCTTTATAGGTATAAGAACCAAGGGATGGAGCTTTTTACTGCACCCGCTTTTATTCAAATCTATAGGGATAGTAACACTTACAGTTTGCGTTTTTTATACGTTTACTCTGGTTCGCAGTAACGAGGAACCTTATATGAACTGGGGAGCGCCAAAAGATTTAGAGACTCTTTATCTTCACGTGACAGCAAAACAGTTTCAGGCTTATCTTAAGGAATCTGAACAGGATATTAAGGAGTCTCAAAAGCAAAAAGGGATGTTTATTTCAGATGCATTGGAGCTTTATGTTACTCAGTTCACATTCGTGGGGTTTCTAATAGCTATTTTTGGATATTGTGTCTTGTGGAAGAGAGAGGTAACACTTGCCATAGGGACTCTTATTCTAGTCATCTGCATGTTCCTTTACAGAATAAACTACTCTTATGACAAATCGGAGGGTACAGACTGGCGAGCCTACTATCTGTCGGCATTTTTTGTTTTCTCGCTCTGGATTGGGTTGGGAGTTTACACAATTTTACAAGCAGTTAAAAAAGATAGGGTATTGCTCTATCCTACCTTTGCTTTGTTGGCTCTTTGCCCATTCGCGCTTATCGCGGTTTCCTACAATGTTAGTAATAAATCAAAATCTTATATTGCAAGAGATTTTGCGATGAATGCATTATCTGAGGTCGAAAAGGATGCCATTATTATAACTGACAGGTGGCTTCTTTATTCACCGATGATGTATCTCCAGCATCAGGAAGGGATAAGAAAAGATGTCAGTATGATTGATTATTCCCCATTTACAAACTATCCATTTTTTATCTATCATCTAAAAAAATACGATAAGAATTTCTACTCTACAATAGAAAAGGAGGCAGACGAATTTGTAAAACTGCTCGATAAATGGTGGAGAGGAAAGATGCGCAACTCTGTTGCAGAGCTCGGCGAACCATATATAAGGTTGTTCAAGGCTCTTATAAATAGAAATATCAAGACACGTCCTATATATGTGAGTGTAAGTGTCCTTGAGAGATTTTCGAAGAACGAGCTTGGATCGCTTGCTGTGGCTGTTCCCAGTGGTCTGCTATATCGTTTGTATCCAGAGAACCCTAGTCCGCAAATCTCGATTCGATGGAATCTAAGAGGTCTTGTGGACAATTCGACCTATTTAGATGAGCCTGAGAAAAATGTAAAGAGGATCTATCTTCAAATGGCACTACTTGTTGCAGAATATCAGACTAAAAGTGGGGCAGTTTTTGAGGCGAAAAAGACGCTTGTAGATATAGCCTTAAAACTTGACCCTAAGAACGAGATTGCAATAAATATGCTAAACAGTCTGCCGCTTCGCTGATTCAAATTTTACCTTGTAGTCCCAGATCAAAATTGCTATCAACAAGACAAGGGATGCTAGGCTTACATACAATCCCATCTTGAATGAAAGAGGCTCGTAACGAAATTCGACTAGGTGTTTGCCCTCTGAGATATAAACTCCTCTCATTACGTAATTTACAGGATGTACCTTTGCTTCTTTACCATCTACAAAGGCCTTCCAGCCTGGATAGTAGACATCGCCTAAGACTAGAAGCCCTGGCTGACTAGGTTCTGCCTCAAGCCTGATTTTATTGGGAGAGTATTCAATAAATCGGGGAAATGGGTTATTTGATTCCCCCTTTAGATCAATCTCTGGCTGATCTTCTACTAGAGCACATTTTGTCGGATCAAATCTTGAACTATTTAGCTCATCGAAAGTACTTTTCCTTTCCTTAATGATCTTTACGTTATTTACTATAAATGCCCGAGGTAGCACTATGGTTGATTGCCAGATTTGGTATTTCCCGTTATTAAAAACCTGCTTGCATGTTGCATTTTCAAATTTTGCACTTGAAG
>SBBU01000140.1 GCA_005239585.1 Planctomycetaceae bacterium | reverse complement strand
TAGATACCAGAAGGATAAACAAGAAATGGAAAGAAAGATACAGAAAGCCGAATACCTTCTCAACAAGCCCTCAAAAGTTAAAAGGAGTAAACCCCGCACCCCGTCCTTCCAGACGGGGCTTTTTGTGGTGCGGGGTAGTAATCGTTGATTGTAAATATAAACATAATATATGAGACATTCAATCTCGCCTGACTTTCTCTAGTCACAGATCAATTTCTCAACGCAAGCTCTGCCAAAAAATTCTCCAGCGCTGGAGAATTTTTCAAGTTCAAACTATCGTGTGCAGGTCTCATAATAATGCTTCATAATCAGCAGCTTTTCACAAATAGGTCAAAATTTTTAGGGACCGCGGGTTAGATTACGAACCTAATACATTCATAGGCTTCGGCTGCTTCAACTGAGATCTCGCGGCCTCTCATGAGCGCTAAGAGTTTTAGGGCATCTATGCTTGCATGTGACGGGTCGGGTCTTACCTGCGTCTTGTGGTGTTCATACGCCTTGAGCTTTTTCTCAAGGAATAGACCAGAGATGTCTATATAGAAATTTGGTTTGAAAAATAGAGGGCCGGACCAAGAAAGCTGTGGGGCATCAGCTACAAGCACAAAGTTTTGAAATGATTTGGCTGTAGGCAGGTGTGGTCTGCAGGCAGTAATCCCTGCCTTGTAAATCGCCTCGTGATCTTGGTTGTAAGAGGGTGCAGGAAGGACGATCATTGTCGGGCTGATATTCTGAGTCGATAGGCGGGCTTTTTTTTCTATCCATGCTGTAAGGTCGTGTCGGGGAATCACATCAAGCTTTAAATGCACTGAGGTATCTCTAAAGATTATCTCGTAATCATCGACGCCCAAGACCTTTAGTGCCCCTTGGAGCTCAGTCTCTCTGGTTTCCTTTGTGACGGTGCTTTTGCCTGCGTCAAAGTGCTGGAGGTCTCCTACAGAGAATACAATTACGAAGACCTTGCCGCCAGCATCTTTGATTCTTGCCATGAGACCGCCTGAACCTATGGTCTCGTCGTCCGCATGTGGTGAGATTACAAGCAGTCTTTGTTCTTTCAGAAAATCCCGTGTGAATTCCTTTAACATTTTTACAAACTCTTAATTTTTTGTCTTGAATTTGTCATTTCCACGAACTTCACGGCTGTGTTCTCTTGCTTCAGGTACCGGATCTACTAGAGATTTTAGTGATTTTAGGAGACCGCTCTTGAAAAAAAGGAACCTACTTGAGCGCTTGCCCCAGAGTACAGTATTTCCGTTTAGCAGCTGTTGCCTTGCCTCCTCCAAGTTTGAAGCAGATACGATTGTTCGGCCGTTGCCGATCTCTGGATAGAAATGGGCATCGCTTGAGGCCGTAAGCGTGAGATCATACTCTTTGGCAAGCTCTAGTATCTTTGGTTCTGTAACCTGGTTATCGCAGCTTTTTACGGTTGCATGTCTGGCATTGAATCCCTCACAGCCATCTAACATCTCACAGACCTCTTCTTCTAGAGACATTGTATCAGCAAAAGGATGTGGTTTAACTACAACTCCACCCTGAGATTTAACATGAGCAATTGCCTCTTTTGCATCAAAAGCGGTGACGCGTTCCTTTAAGAATAGACCTAAAATATCACCTGAAGATGTGAATATTTCTTCCCCCACAATAATTAGGATCTCTCCGTTTGCGTATTTAATGGCTTCAAGAGCACCTTGCGTTTCATTATGATCTGTGATAGCGATTCCATCAAGCCCTCTTCTCTTTGCAAGGCGTACAATCTTTTTTGGATCCATATCACAGTCCATGGAGTACTTTGAATGGCAGTGAAGATCTAATTGCATACTCTTTCCTTGTTGAATAGCGCTGAAAGGCTGTTCTTTGTCAATGTTTTCACGTGCGAATCAGTCATTCCAAGCTCTTTCTGCGCGATTTCGATCTCCTTGGAGAGTGTAACAGATGAGACGTGTGTGTTGTCAGTGTTCAATGTTACTTTTAAACCTTCTTCAAGGAGGAATTTGAGTGGGTGTTTTTTTGCACTGGGTATTGTATTTGTCTGCACATTGCTCGTGATACACATTTCAAGTACTGTGTTATTTTCAAGGGCGAGTTTCATAACCTCTGGTGATTCGATTATTCTCGTGCCATGACCTATTCTATCTGCTTTGAGCTCTGTTATAGCCTGCTTAATATTGTGGGCCGGGCCACCTTCGCCTGCATGTATCGTGATCCCAAGACCTACCTCCTTTCCCTTTAAAAACATTGGAATAAATGGATGGGCGTTGTAACTTTGCTCGTTTCCAGCAAGATCAAGCCCCACAAACAAATCGCGCATCTCCATTACAACATCAAAGGCCTGATTATTTACTTCCATTGGAATGTGTCTTGCAATAGTGGCTATAAAAGAGACGTTGATTGAATGTTCTTTGGCTGCCTTTCTACCAGAGTTCACTATGTACTCTGTTACTTTATCAAGGGGAAATTTCTCTCTACGGGCAAAGTGGGCAGGGCTGAATCTTAGTTCAAGGTGTGTGACAGCATCCTGCGCTGCGTCCACTACAGCTTCATATGCAACGCGTTCTATTACCTCTTTGTTGACGTAGAAATTAGAGATCCATATAAACTTTGATAGATAATTTAGAAAGCTTGGTGGATCATCAAGGATTTTATAATATCTTCCTAATATTTTTGGATCTTCAGATGGTATAGGAATCCGATAGTCTTTTGCAACCTCTATGAGGGTCTCGAGTCTTACGGAACCTTCGAGGTGGCGATGGAGATCTACTCGGGCGGCTTGCGGAATCCCCATATAGAAAAGTCCTCTTCTATGTCTTTCCCGCCCTCTTTCTTGTCGTAGCCGTAGCACTTTAACTCGTATGGCTTTTTGTCCTCTGCTTTATCTGGAAATTTATAAAAATAGATTGTGCTGTCAAACCCATCCTTTGGGATTTCTTTTATATATGGTCCTTTGTATTGGGGTGCATAGTTTGGGGGAAGTGTAACAGTGATATCTAATAACTGTTGCGGATATCTGCCACAGTCCTTTTTGAATTTGTCGAGGGCGTCTGCGATTTCATTCATTGCTTTTTGTGATTTTTCTCTTGCTACTTTTTTCCACTCTTCATGATTCCAGATATCCATAGCATGGCCTAATCCGCCTGGCTTTTTGTCGCTGGCGTAGCTTATGATGTCAAACTTTGCGGCACCTGTGGCCTGGTTTCCGGAGCGGTAGATAAAACCTGAGCTCCACGAGTCGATAAAATCTTCCTGCCAGTAACCTTTCTCAGGCCAGACTGGGGCATTATCTGGTTTCTTTTTTAGTTCGTCTAGGTTATTAGGAAGTCTTTTCTGCTCCTGTTCAAATTTTTCAATTGCCTGTGCCAGCTTTTTTATTTTTTCAGAGGTGTTCTTTACATTTCCTTCCTCAATTCTCTCTTTGCACCATGTCTTCCAGGCTTCTTTAGCTTTGTTTGCTTCTTCAGTTGTTCCAGAGAGGTTTCCCTTGTTTTCGCCTGTGATTTTTTCAAGTGCATGGGCTACAAAGAATGAAAACTCCTTTCCAGAGGCGTTGTCTTTTGTATTGTCTTCCATGTATTTAACCAGCTCTTCTACTGCTGACTTGTCTCTGATCTTTCCAAGTGATTCCGCAGCCTGTGCGCATAATAGTCTTGAATCTTCTTCCTCAGACGTCTTTGACTTGTTGTCGCTCAGGTATTTCTTAAGGACCACTGACGCCTGTTTTGCCCTAAGGACTCCAAGCGCCCTGATAAGTTCCCACTGAAGAAATTTATCATACTTTATCTGTTTGTCTTCTGACTCGAGCATCTTGATAAATTCCGGGATCATCTCTTCACGCCCCAGTTTCACGAGGCCGTTTACTGCAACAGTTGCGATTGAAGTGCCAAATGATACACCTCCTTCCTTGAGTGCAGCCTTGAGTATGTCAATTATCTCAGGGGTGGGGTTTCTGAGTTCTCCGAGTATATCGCATATCACGTGTCTTATTCTTATGCTTTTCTCGTTAGCTCCGCCATTTTCTCTGAAGGTCTTTAGAAGTTCTTCCTGGACCTTCGCAAGTCTTCCGAGGAGTACAAGTTCCTCCTTTGCCCAGAACGATTCGAGCTCGTTGTCTGAAGAGAGTTTTTTGATCAAATCTTTGATATCTTCGTCAAGGGTTTGCTCCCGTGTAAGCTCTTGCGGTTCCTTTTTTTCTGGCTGCTTGTCAGGTTGTTTGTCTTGCAGCGCCAGTAAGATGGAAAGTAAAAGTGTTGCCATGGGCTTTGTATTATAACGAAATGCCGTGTCGTTTCAACAAAGTCATTGCAGCAGTTTCTTCATCTCTCGAACGGCCTCTTCAATGCCGACAAAGATGGCTCTAGCGATGATGGAATGTCCTATATTTAGTTCTTGGATGTGTGATATTTTTGTGATTGCTCCGGCGTTCTTGTAATCAAGGCCGTGGCCGGCGGCTACAAAGAATTTCAAGCTTTTAGCAATAGCTGCTGCTGTTTCGATCCTGTTTAGCTCGTTTTTTTGGGCCTGTAGTGATTTTGCATTGGCATAATGCCCCGTGTGTATTTCAATAATATCTGCGCCTGACTCTCTTGACAGTTCTATATCTTTGCGGTCTGGATTTACAAATAGGGAGACCTCTATATCTTCAGAGAGGAACATCTTAATGACCTTTTTTAGCCGGGCAAGGTTCTTGTGAATATCGAGGCCACCTTCGGTTGTAATTTCCTGACGTTTTTCTGGGACGATGGTGACCTGATGCGGGTGGACTTTGATGGCGATCTTGATAATCTCATCAGTTGTAGCCATCTCTAGATTGAGTCTTGTCTTTACAATCTCTTTTATCAGCTTTAAATCTCTGTCCTGAATGTGTCTTCTATCCTCTCTCAAGTGACATACTATCGAGTCTGCACCTGCGAATTCCGCAAGAATTGCTGCGTGGACGGGATCGGGCTCGTCCGTGCGGCGAGCTTCTCTTAATGTTGCCACATGGTCTATGTTTACACCGAGTTTCATGTCTCACATATAGGAGAGCTTTTGATTGCGTTTGCTATCTCATCAGCAAGCCTTGTAGCCAGTTCCTTTTTTGCAGCTTCTACCATCACTCGACAGAGATTTTCTGTTCCTGAATATCTTACCAGCAATCTACCTGATTCTGCAAGCTCTTTTTGCGCGCTTGAGATTTTATCGCGCACGCTTGGAATATCGTCTAAAGATATTTTTTGCCTCACGCTTATGTTAATCATTATTTGAGGTGTTTTTTCTAGTCCAGCTGAGAGTTCAGATAGTTTCATATTGGTTTCTTTCATGATCTTAAGAATCATCAAGGTAGTGAGCAAACCGTCACCTGTCGGCAAAATGTCTCTTAGTATAATGTGTCCTGAGGATTCGCCCCCTAGAGTGATGTTGTTCTGCAGCATTGCTTCAGTTACGAATCGATCTCCTACCTGAGTCCTAATGAGTCTGATGCCGTTCTCCTTGAGGAATTTTTCCAGACCGAGGTTGGTCATGACGGTCCCGACAACGGCATTTACTTTGAGATAGCGGGCGAGTATTGCCAAGATGCTGTCTCCATCAAGGCTAGTCCCTTTTTCATCTGCCAGTATAACTCTATCGCCATCACCATCGAAGCTGATCCCGACGTCGTAGCCTAGCTTAGTGACCTGACTTGCTACTGCGTTAGGGTGTACTGCCCCGCAATTCACATTTATGTTTTTGCCGTTAGGAGATGAGTTTAGTTCTTCGATTTTAGCGTTTAATTTTTTGAATACGACTGGAGCGGTGGTAATTGCAGCGCCGTTAGCAAGATCAAGTGCTATGTTTATTCCTTTTAGATTTGCTGAAAACCTGCCTGATAGAAAATTTATATATTTGTTAATAAGGGCAGGTGACTCCTCAATGGTCCCGGGTTTAATTGTGGGAGTATTAAAAAGGCTTTGATTTTGAAAACCATTTTCGATTTCCTCTTCCATCTTGTCGGATATTTTCAGTGCGTTGTTTGAAATGAACTTTATACCATTGTACTCAGGTGGGTTGTGTGATGCAGATATCGAGATTCCAAGCAGTTGATTCATGTCCTTTGTTAAAAAGGCTATTGCTGGCGTTGGTAGAACACCTAGCTTCTTACAGCTAAATCCGAGGCTTGTAAAGCCGTCTATGAGAGCCTTTTCTATATAGTCATGGGAATCACGCGTGTCGTGGCCGATCAGTATAGATTGATCCGCTCTCGGGAGAAAGTTGTCCTTTCGAATACAATATGCTGTCGCAATGGCAATGCGTTTCACATTGTCAGGTGTGAGGTGTCCGCTGTTGGCCTTGTCTCTGATGCCATCAGTGCCGAAGAGCTTCATTTCGACTTCTCAATTTTTATCTGCACCTCATTTGGAGAAATTGAATATTGAAGCAGTGCCAAGTCGGACTGGGAGACCCCTGAGATTTCGACACTAAATAACTGAAGGTTAGCATTGATCACTGGTTCTTTATCTGTTGGGGCCCTGGAACAACGCACAGTTATTTGAATATCATCTTTGTTAATTCTATCGACGATTCTCTTTGGGCCTCTGAGATTTAGTTTCAATGTTTTGGGCTCAAGCATGGTAATTTTAAATGGCTGCACATTTTGAGGCAAGGAGAGCGAAAAAGAAAGGTCATCAAATTGTTTGGATAGATGGACAGGTTGTATAT
>SBBU01000178.1 GCA_005239585.1 Planctomycetaceae bacterium | reverse complement strand
TAAGCGCATTCTCCAACCTCCCACCACAATTAAAGGGAAAAAACGTCGCAATACTGATCAGCGATTTGTGGGACATCAAAGGATATTCAGCAGCAATAGCCAAGCTGTTACAACAAAGGGCTCAGGTTAACCTAGTTCATCTGATCAACGAAGAGGAAATCAATCCCAAATTACACGGACTAGTAACGTTTCTTGACACTGAAAAAGGCCAAAGAAGAAAAATTAATGTGACAGAAGATGCAATTCGACATTATCAATCAAGAATGAAACACTTGTTGGAAGAAATCGAGCAGTATTGCCACAAACAGCAAATTTATTATGTTAGACTCGACCCCAATCGGCAAATAGAAGAAATGATTATCTCCATCTTGCAACAAAGTTCCTTTATAGAAACTGCATAATGAATAATACTGAATCACTCTTTTTATTGCTTCTTCTTATACCAATAATTCTCAGCTATCTTCTCAATATTAAAGGTAAAGTAATACTAATAGGTGATATAACCCTATGGAATGAAATAGCAAACTCATTAAAACATAAACTATCTGTCATACATATTAAAAACATCGCTTCTTTAATAATGAACGTGCTGGCTATAACCCTAGTTGTAACAACTCTGAGTGGTTTTACCCCATTTAAGAGAAACTTGCATGTTCTAGTAATCGATACCAGTCCAAGCACACAAGCAGGCAACAGGTTAGAAGCAATCAAGGCACAAGCCATCGATTTTTTAGATAAATCTGTATCGCAAAGTGACCAAGTAGCCGTGGCAACCTCAGCCGGATCTTTACTTCCATTCACTAATGACTTGGAGAGCGCCAAAGAGTCCATAAAAAAACTCGAACCCACATCAAACTACACTAGATTACAAGTTATAACAGACGACCTGAAGAAACTTTATCCGGACGCAATGGTAAATGTCTTTACTGACGGTCAGGAGAAAATCCTAACCAAGGGCCTGAATATCTTTGCAACCGCACGAGAATTTGAAAACGTCGCTATAACACAAGCACGTATGATTGGGACTACAGTGTGGCTAAAGATAAAAAACTATTCGCATATGGCAAAGGAAGTGGAAATAGTAACAAAAGGGGGAGGCAAAAAGATAATATTAGCGCCAGGAAATGAAATAGATGCAACCTACAAGAGAGAAAGAGAAATCAAGATCGTAACCGACGATGACTTTAAGGCTGATAACCACATAACCTTAGATTTTCAGGAGAAAAAACCTGTTCTTGTTTATTCCGACAAACCAAATCAATTCACAGAAAAAGTCCTCAACACTATCTCACCTAACGGGCTAAAACTCCATATTTCAAAATACGATTCAGCGCTTTCTGATCTAAAATCAACGAGCATCTTCATATTCGACTCCTGCCTTCCTGATAAGATCCATGATGGAGCTGCCTATGTCTTTTTAGGAGTTGTGCCCGGCTCAATCAAACCAGCAGGCACTGTTAAAGAGCCCAAGAATGTCTATATGGACAGTTCAATCTGGCCCGAGCCTTTAGGTCTGCCAAAAATAAATGTAAAGAAATCTCTATTTTTTCAGGGAGGTAAATCTCTAATTCACTCTGATGAGGGCCCTTTGGCCATACTTGAAAAAAATGGCAATAGAACTCTTGCTGTTTTAGGATTTCAAATTGAAGAATCCGACTTTGCAATCAGCCCCGCATTTCCGCTCTTCTTCAAAGGTCTGCTGAACCAAATCCAGTCGCAGGAACAACAAACAATTCAAGGTTTTCTCGACGAAAGCGAATCTGATATATCATCAAAGATTACCGGCAACTCTCAGATGAAGGAGACAAGCCTGCTTGAGAAATTACCATTCCTGTCATTTTCTATAATGGTGGCGGTAATAGTGCTGATACTAGAGTGGTTGTTATTTAGATAACCGGCCTATGATAAGCACCCTGCACCTTCGGCGGACCCAAAAGTGCGAGATTCCACCTCATTTCCAATGTGAAGCATTTTTTGCAACCTTGCAATAGTGGAGGCCATGGAGCGCTTCACTTTTTCAGAAAGCCCTGTACGAAGATAGCCTTATAGCCGCCCACAGTCGAAAGAGTCCCTGTTACTTCGATAATACAAGCTGCATTTTCGATGAGTTTTTCTCTCAGATTGGTCTGAGAATCTCTGCGCGGATGGTGTTCCTCTTCCATCAAGATATAGATCCCGCCATCTTTATCGAGCAGTGCTATCGGTTGGCCGTTTTTCATGCACTTTTGAGCGCAGTCGCGATGGGCTGCCCCGTGTTTTCCAAGCTGAAGATAACACGAGAGATCAATGACCTCTCCCACGACTGTAACAACCTTCCCTTCAAGGGGCGTCTTGCCCTTGACTGCCGATTCGTGTGTAGTAGAAGTCCAGACTTCAGTTATCTTCCTACCCAACGACGCATGAGGTTTATCGTGCGTTCCCTTGTCTACATTCAGCTCTGGATTCAAAATCCCGCCAGATTGACAAGACATAACCAATGCAAGACCCACAATTAGAATCCTCATACTTTACCTCCAGTAGAAACAGCCACCGCTTTTTTCGCGCCATCTTCCATGTCCGAGGCAGTTATCACATTCAAACCAGAATCTTTTAATATTTTTCTTCCTAAATCAACATTAGTACCTTCCAGTCTAACAACCGCAGGGACCTTGAGACCGATTTCTGCCGCGGCATCAACTATACCCTGAGCAAGGACATCACACTTGAGTATCCCGCCAAAGATATTTATGAAGACAACTTTAACCTTCGGATTGGACGTTAACAATTTGAACGCAACCTTGATCTGATCTTTAGTTGCCCCACCGCCGACATCGAGAAAGTTGGCTGGATTTCCACCTTGAAGCTTTATTATATCCATAGTAGACATTGCAAGCCCTGCACCATTTACCATACAGCCAATCTCACCTGTCATCGATACATAGCTGAGACCGTTCTGAGCTGCCTGAGCTTCCAAAGGATCATCTTCTCGTGAATCGTGCATGGTTGCAATGTCAGGATGCAGGCCAAGTGCCCTGTCATCAAGCGATATCTTGCCGTCGAGACAAATTAGTTTCCCCTCTTTTGTAAGTACAAGAGGATTGATCTCCAGTAGTTGACAATCCAGCTCAATGAAAAGCCTAGAAAGCTTGATCAACATATCATGCAATTCCTTTATCCCAATCCTGAATGCTATCTTACGTGCCTGAAACGGCATTAGGCCCAAATTAGGATCAAAGTGTTCTTTCAGAATTGCCTGAGGCTTTTCGCGGGCGCAAGTCTCGATTTCTACCCCGCCCTCTGCTGAGGCCATTAATAGCGGGAGGCTGCGGCTGCGATCTAGCGTGCAGCTGACATAAAGCTCCTTGGCAACCTGAGTTGCCTCTTCGATCAATACACTCCTTACGATCTTCCCTTCAGGACCTGTCTGAACTGTAACAAGCGGTTTGTTAAGAATATTGGCTACAAAAGTCCTGACCTCCTCTTTAGAATTAACTACTTTGATTCCACCTGCCTTGCCTCTTCCCCCTGCAAGTATCTGTGCCTTTGCCACACAGGGCGGTTTTAGACGGCTAAATACATCACATGCCTCTTCTGGTGTCGCAACAACTGAGCCATTTGGACATGGCAACCCTGCCTTTATCAGGAGGGCCTTTGATTGGTATTCTTGTAGGTTCAAGAAACTTAAGGATTCAAAACCAATACAGACACAAGCGACCCACAATTACTGTTGTGCAGTCACTGCCTGTATATTTTTCTTTACAACCTTTCCGGGTACAAACTTTATAACTTTCCGGGGAGGTATCATTACTTCTTGTTTTGTCATAGGATTCCTCCCTAGTCTGCCTTTTCTATGGACTATTTTGAAGACTCCAAAGTTTCTAATCTCAACCTTGCCGCCTGCGCGCAGGGTCTCCATTATCATGTCGAAGACTGCCTGCACCATCTTCTTAACAGTCGTTGGTCTAACAGACTGAGTATAAGAGCTCTTGAGAATCCTATCTATGATTCCGAGTTTTGTAAGTTTCGTATTCATGGGGTTTTATTAAATCAAAAGGCAACGCAAAGTCAACCCGTCGCCTCTAAAGCAAACTATTTTACTCAGTCCTTATATAATCCAAGCCAAAATGGTGATGCTTTGACCCTACGTTTTCGAGCCTGAGTTCGTTTGCACCCTTTTTGAGCGTAACCTTTTCATACTTGATCTCTCCGGTCCAAACAATGAGCGAATTCAGATCCAAATTTTCCTCTATTACTTTGTCATTCACAGCAACGCGCAATATTCCGTAACTTCCTGCCTTTGTATACTTTACAAAAAGAGTCCTCTCGCCATCGCCTTCAGAATGAAACTCCAAGCGAAGCACATCTCCCTGCTTGGTATCGATCCACTGCAATTGGGTGTCGTCGCTCCAGTCGCTTCCCCAGATATCCATGAGCTGCGGATGAACCTTTCCACCCGTTTTACCTAAAACCTTCAGCGACTCTGCCTCTTGCGCTCCCTTGACTTTTTTAGGAGGCGAAAGCTCCAGAATCTCTCGCTCCTTCAAAGCGGAAAGCTCAAGTTCATTTTTGAAATCAGGAGCTGCATACCAGTAGG
>SBBU01000005.1 GCA_005239585.1 Planctomycetaceae bacterium | reverse complement strand
TACCAATAGTGTACAAAAGTAATAGTTTTGTTATGAATTCAGCTTTAATAAGTTATTCAACTATAACTACTTATACAACACGTTTTTGTGACTTTTACAAGCATCTAAATACCAATAACTTACACTAGGCGGGGTTAATGACATCAAGATCACCCATATAGGGTCTCAGTGCCTCAGGTATTATGACTGTTCCATCAGGCTGCTGATAATTTTCGAGGATAGCAATAACGGTTCGGGGAAGGGCGATGCCGGAACCATTAAGGGTGTGTACATATTTTACTTTCTTGTCTTTGTCTCTGAATCTTATATTGGCACGTCTGGCCTGAAAGTCGGTAAAGTTAGAGCAGGAAGATACCTCTAGCCATTCGCCGATTCCCGGGGCCCAAGCCTCGATGTCATATGTTTTGGTTGATGCGAAAGACATGTCTCCTGTACACAAAAGAACAACACGGTAATGTAGCCCTAGGATTTTGAGGACTTGTTCAGCGTTGCTGACGAGTTTTTCAAGTTCATCAAATGAAGTATCAGGATGTGTGAACTTTACAAGCTCTACCTTGTCGAATTGATGGACTCTTTTCATTCCTCGCGTTACTTGGCCATAAGCGCCTGCCTCTCTTCTAAAGCAAGCTGTAAATGCAGTGAGATAAATTGGTAAATCTGAGAAATGTAAAATTTCTCCCATGAAAATATTTGTAAGAGGAACCTCTGCTGTTGGTATCAAAAAAAGATCATCCTCCTTGAGGTGGTACATGTCTTGTTCTAGTTTTGGAATTTGACCTGTCCCGAACATGCAATCGCGAGTTACAAGATATGGGGGCCAGATCTCGGTGTAGCCGTGCGTCTTAACATGAAGATCGAGCATAAAGTTGATGAGCGCCCTTTCTAAAAGCGCACCGGTTTTTTTTAATAGTATAAAGTGTGAGCCTGAGAGCTTTCCTGATCTTTTGAAGTCGATGATGCCTAGATTTTCTCCAATGTCATAATGCGGTTTAGGGTCAAAATCAAATGTTCTTTTTTCTCCTTGAACTTTGACGATTTTATTGGCTGTATTATCCTCTCCAATAGGTACGTCTGGCGCTGCTATGTTAGGGAGCCAAATGGCCTGTTCCTCAAGCTGTTTGTCAATATCCCTCATTTGGGCTTCCATTGTCTGTATCTCTGAACGAAGCGTTCTGTTTGTTTCTATTAGGCTGTCAGCGTCCTGTCCTTGTCTTTTGAGTTTTGCTACTTGTTCGGTTTGTTCATTTAGCCTTTGCCGGGTGCTATCTAGGCGTGTCTGAGTTGCTCTGCGTCTGTCATATAGCTGACAGACAAGGTCTACATTGGCCTTTTTTTCCCTCTTGTTTTTTACAGCCTGCTCAACTAGACTACGATTTTCATATACAAATTTTACATCTAGCACAGGCAAAATTATGGAGATTTTGAGAGAAATTGCAACTTCAGATAAGTATCATACTTTGATTATTAACATGGTTTATCCCTCTCTCTCAGTTGACCTCTGATTACAAAGTTTTGGAATATAATAATCACTATTCTTTCATACGATTTAATATACTTGCGGAATGGGAGAGATTTATTCATAATATGTCGAAATCTGATCGATGGTGTAGAAAAGTCTTTTAAGGAGGATAGTTTATGCCCAGAGTTAGAGTTGGAATTGTAGGGGCTGGTAATGTAGGAGCATCTCTTGCTCAGGTGCTGGTACAAAAGAATCTTTGTGATGTTGTTATTTCAGATATTGTTGAAGGGCTACCTCAGGGTAAGGCTCTTGATATGTCACAGTCGCGATCTCCGGGCTGGTATGACGCATCAGTTGTGGGAACTAACAATGTGGCTGAAATGAATGGCTGCCGGATTGTTGTCGTAACAGCAGGTGTGCCACGAAAACCTGGAATGACGCGCGAACAGCTCCTTGAAATCAATTCAAACATCATCAGAGATGTATGTTCTAAGGTCAAGACATTCAATCCAAGGCCTATATTGATTGTAGTTACAAACCCACTTGATGTTATGACATACCTTGCCTTGAAATTAACCGGGTTTGATAGAAAACAAGTATTTGGAATGGCAGGAGTGCTGGACTCGGCTAGATTTGTACACTTTATCAGCACGAAGCTTCAAGTCTCAGTTAAGGATATTCAAACAATGATAATTGGGAGCCATGGTGATACTATGGTGGCATTACCGAGATATACAACTGTCAGTGGGATACCCTTAACACAACTGCTTTCACAGGGTGAAATAGATGATCTTGTTAAAAGGGCGCGTGACGGGGGAATAGAGATAGTGAATTTGCTGAAGACGGGGAGCGCATATTATGCGCCAGCAAGTTCTATTGCAGTGATGGTGGAAGCTATTTTGAAAAATGAGAATAGAGTATTGCCATGTGCTGTTTACTTGAATGGCGAATATAGTCTAAATGATGTGGTAATTGGAGTCCCTGTAAAAGTAGGAGAGGGCGGGGTGGTAGATATTATCAAGCTTAGTCTCGAGCCAAATGAATTGCGGGAGCTTCATAGATCAGCAAGTGTAGTTAAGGAAAATATAAATCTGC
Source organism: Planctomycetaceae bacterium (assembly GCA_005239585.1). The sequence continues at coordinate 2,395 of SBBU01000005.1, read as the reverse complement.
TGAAACTGTGATCTCTCATTTAGCATGTGCAAATAAGGCTTCTGCGGTAAACTGCGAGGTATCTGGCGAAGTTCGCTGTAACAGAAAACCCCCAAGCTAAAGTTTCTGCGGATTCGCCTTGCAATTCATCCTCGTTGCAAGCAGTGGGGTATTCTTGCAAGAGTGAATAAAGGTCTTGAAGCCAATATTAGCCTTTGCATTTCGTTAGTTGCTTGACTCTTGTCTTATTGGGGATACAATAATCAAGGGGGAAAAGAATGCTTCAAATACTATTATATCTTCGAAAATACGCTCATATACTGCTTTGTGTAATTTCGGTCATATCTCTTGTGTTTATTATCAATCTTTTGCCAACTGCAGAGGACTATCTAAATGCAAAGAAATCAAGGCTTAAACTGATCGAAAAAAATCTTCATTTCGGCGATTCTCAACAGGCATTTAAAATGCTAGAAGAATTTATGAGGAATGATTTGACACCAGAGTTAAAGATAGCAGCGCAGTTAGCATATGTAGAGGCTGTAATTGTCAATTCAAGAAAATTTGGTTTTCCGGGTATGATTGTGGTAGAAGAAGCGGATTTGTACCTTAGAAATGCCCTTCGTAAAGGGGTGGAAAAAGGTCTCATCAAAAATAAGCGCGAGTCTCTTGCGGAGCTTCTTGTTGATAATAACAATATTGAAGAGGCTATCAAGCGTTACAGAAGTTTACTGGAAGGCCCAGATGATCCTAATACCTTAAAAATTGTGTATTTAACCCATCTCAAGTCTCTTTATCTTGATGAACCCAGTAGAAAAGAGGCATCTGAAAGAGCTCTACTAGAGCTAGAAGGATTCATAGCAGCATCGGAATATTATAAAGAGAGAGGCTTGGAGCTTAAACTTAAGATCCTAGTCGAGCAGGGCAGGTATGACGACGCAATTTCAGAGTTTAAAACAATTTCACAGAGATACCCTACTAACGGTAGACTGCAGCTGGAGTATAATAAAGCATTTTATAAACTCGCCAAAAGAAATGAATATCTTGCTAAAATAGATGATGATCTTGGTAAAAGAGATGAAGCACTTTATAAAAGAACAGAAGCATTTCGCCAAAAAGAGTATGCATTAAATGGTTTTATGTTAATAGATAAGGAAATGGCAAAGACAAAATCTGAAAAGGATGAGGCAGTCTTCATGATCGGCGAGATTTATCGAAGTTTGGACAATATAAATGCATCTAGCCTACTTGAGAGCTTGGAAAGTACAACGCTAGATGTAGAAGCCAGAATTACGAGAGGAAGATTTTTGTTATCTTTCAATCATACTAAAAAAGGCATTGATTTGGTGAAAAAAGGCCTAAACGCCTTGAAAAACGACTATACTTTGAAACAGATTTGTGTCGAAATAAGTGAAATTTATGAGGAACTGGTTAAAAAAGCAAAGGATGAAGAAGATCCAGGTATTCTTGCAGACTTTGTAGGTGTGCAGAATGAGTTCGAAAGATTTTATGCTGGAACAACGTTATTGCCAAACTATTGGGATAATATTGCAGAGATTAATCTCAGACTCGCGTCGAGTTTGAAGGTCTTGGCTGGAGATTTAAAGCAAAGAGGTAATGAGAAGGAATCGGCTATAAAATTGAAAGATGCCAACCTTGCATGTCTGAGGGCTAGTGAGGCATATACGAAATACTTCTTGTCACGTGATACAAAAGGTGCGGAAAAGCTCAAGCGACTTGAAAGGTCTGCAAGGGCATTGGATCAGGGGGGATTCCATGTCCAAGCAGCTGCAGTATATAAGGAATTAATGCAAGTGGAAATAGACGAAGCAAAGCGGGAGTATTATAGGCTTAATCAGGCTATGAGTTTGAAAATGGCAGGACAATATGAGAATGCCCTTTCTGTTTTAAGAGATTTTCAGAAGAATAATGAAGATACACACCCTTTGACAGATGATGTGCTTTTAGAGAAAGGAAATATCTATATGGAGGTCGGACGGTATTCAGAGGCTGCCTCGGAGTTTTCAAGTGTAAGGGAGCGTGGTAGGGTTATAATAACGCCCATAGCTCGTTCTGCGAGGACAGATCGCTTGCCGTGGGCAGATTCTCTATACTATGGTTCAATGGCGAGTTTTATGGTCTATCAAACTTTCAAGACAAGTGGGAAGATGGACGAGGCAATAGCGAGTCTGAGATTGGCAAGGGATCAAATCGAGGAATATACCAATAGGTATGTGAATGTAACAGGTCCTATCGACCCTACAATTTATCCAGTGGACTCTCTTCTGTTGTTTGCAAGGATTGAGCTGGAACAGCGTCGTGCTCATGAAACAAAGTTGTTGCTTGAAAAGGCGGTATCGATGCCGATTTCTATTAAAACAGATAAGCAAGACTCGGTTGTATTTGTTCACTTTATGCT
>SBBU01000383.1 GCA_005239585.1 Planctomycetaceae bacterium | reverse complement strand
TTTATAGACCCTGCTTCAACGTAAAATGGCAAAGAAAGGTGATGTAGGCAAACTCTGGGATTACGTTATTGATACCCAAGTTTGGCGATCTATATTTAGACACGGTACTCCTACGTCACCACGTAATCGTTCTTTGGTAATGCTTACGAATGTGGTGTTGCATTTGCATCCAGTCCGCCTTCGCAAGTCAGGCCTTAGACTCAAATATACTTGGTGCATGGGTGGACTTACTTTCTTCCTTTTCTTAGTTGAGACAATTACCGGTGTTCTTCTTATGTTCTACTACAGACCGACAGCAGAGTATGCATACTATGACATATCATATCTACGGGCCGACGTACCACTTGGCATCATGCGTGAGCTTCACCGGTGGGGAGCGCATGCGATGGTAATCACAGTCTGGCTTCATATGCTTCGCGTGTTCATGACTGGCGCATATAAACCTCCGCGCGAGTTTAACTGGGGTGTTGGTGTCATCTTACTTGTCTTAACTTTACTTCTTAGCTTTACTGGTTATCTATTGCCGTGGGATCAGCTTGCAATGTGGGCTGTGACGGTAGGAACAAATATGGCTCGGGCTACGCCTGTGGCTGGGCATGAAGGGCCGCTATCAGAGGTACTTAAAGTTGGAGATCAGGGGGTAATCCATGCCGCATCGGATGCGCGATTTGTCCTGCTGGGCGGTCGTTTTGTCGGCGCTGCTACCCTGCTTAGATTCTATGTCTTGCACTGCATATTCTTCCCGCTGATTGTTGGTTTTCTTATAGCTGTGCATTTCTGGCGCGTTAGAAAGGATGGTGGAATCTCGGGACCACTTTAGGAATACATGGAAGGACTTTGTTCTGTATCTTTGAATCTTGGATTTGTAGGGTTAGGAGACGAACTCAAATCGCTTGTTAATAAGCTAACAAGTGATCCGATAATATTCACTGTTTTGATGTTGATAGCATTTACACTTTCCGTCGTATTCTATCGTGTATGGACAAAGCCTTTGTTCTTCACAATAATAATGGTTCTTATTGCCGCATTTGCAATATTTAGTTTTGGCGATCCTAATTTCTTTAACGAAGACAAGGCTGCAAAACCTGATAATGCGCCTATAGTTGGCCTGATTTTTATTGCGATATTTTTTGTTTGGCTTTCACTCCGGCAGGCAGCCGTTAACGATGAAAGAATGATGAAAGGCGGAGTTCCTGTTGAAAAGGAAGAGACGAGTGATCGGGTCCTCGTATGGCCTGATCTTGTCATGACCGAATTTCTTTGCATGATAATAGCAAGCGTAGTACTCGTCATATGGTCTATTGGTCTTAAAGCCCCTCAGGAGCAGGCTGCCAACCCGATGCGTACTCCCAATCCATCCAAGGCGCCTTGGTACTTCCTCGGTCTTCAGGAGATGCTTGTATACTTTGATCCGTGGATTGCAGGTGTTGTGTTGCCGGGCATGATAATAAGCGGGCTGATCTTGATCCCCTATTGCGACAGGAACCCCAAAGGATCCGGTTACTATACGTTTAAGGAGAGGCCCTTCATTATTACACTCTTCCTGTTTGGTTTTATTATTCTTTGGATTCAGCTTATTATAATGGGGACATTTCTAAGGGGACCTAACTGGAACTTTTTTGGGCTCTATGAACCGTGGACGGAACATAAGTTGCTCTCCCTTAATAACGTGAATCTATCTGAATATTTTTGGGTTATGCTCCTAAATCAAGGCTTACCAACTAATCCTATTGTGAGGGAACTCCCCGGAATAATTTTGGTCGCTGGTTACTTTCTTGTAATGCCAGCGCTTTTGGCAGTCACTGTTTTCAAGAAACTCTATAAAGACCTTGGCATGATAAGGTACAGTTTGATGGTGGTGCACCTGCTCGTGATGGCAGGACTTGTGCTCAAAATGCTCTTGCGATGGACCATTAATCTCAAGTACATAATCTATATACCCGGTTACAACATTTAGACAAATGGCAGTTAAAGACCTACGAACGCAGGAATTGCTCGTCAATATGGGCCCGCAGCATCCCTCTACACACGGAGTGCTAAGACTTTTGGTCAGAACAGACGGTGAAGTCGTTAGCGAAGTGGTTCCTGTAATCGGATATCTTCATCGCTGTGCTGAAAAGATTGCCGAGAATGTTGCGTATGATCAGTTTATCCCCTACACAGACCGTATGGACTATATTGCTGCGATGGGTAATAACCTTGGCTGTTCGCTTGCTGTAGAAAAGCTAATGGGGTTAGAAATTCCGCCGCGGGCGCAGTATATCCGCGTTATCATGCTCGAGTTAAACAGGATTGCTAGTCACCTGATTGCGTTTGGGACTTATGGTTTGGACGTGGGGGCATTTACCCCATTTCTGTATGCCTGGCGCGAAAGGGAAATGATATTAAATATATTCGAGTACATATGCGGCGCTCGAATGACATTTAATTACATCAGGATCGGGGGAGTGGCATTTGATGTTGACAAGAAATTCATCGAAATGACAAATGATTTCCTAAATATATTTGAAAAGAGGGTGAAAGAGTATAATGATCTCCTCTCGTACAATCAGATATTCATCACTAGGACAAAAGGGATCGGGGTCATAAGAGCCGAACTTGCGATTAGATATGGTCTTACGGGGCCAATCTTAAGGGCCTCTGGTGTTAATTATGATGTAAGAAAGGCAATGCCATTCTGTGGGTATGAAAAGTTCAACTTTAATGTCTGTTTGGGTAAGGACGGGATAGGGGTCTTGGGCGATAACTGGAATAGATACTATGTACGCATAGATGAGATGATCGAGTCCTGCAAGATATTAAAGCAGGCTATGGAAGGTCTTCCCGAGGGGCCATTCCAGGCCAAAGTGAAGAAGATAAAACCACCCAAAGGCGAGGCATATGTCAGGATTGAGAACGCTCGCGGTGAACTTGGGTTCTATGTGATTTCAGATGGTTCAGAGAAGCCAGTACGAGTTAAAACAAGGGCCCCAAGCTTTATAAATCTAAGCATCTTGGGTGAGATTTCCAAGGGCATGCTTGTTGCCGACTTGATCGCAACACTGGGATCTCTTGACATCGTGCTGGGAGAGATCGACCGTTAAGTATTTCAACCCTTTCAACTCCTTGAAATGTTTGTGCTCAACCTGGTTCGTTTCAATAAGAAGGTTAATTAGATTCATCTGTTTAACGGTCTTGGAATGAAAGTTGTTTGACTTTGCGCCTATATCGTCGTTAAATAGGTATGGATGACACTTCAAGAGATTTTGGTAACTGCTGTCAAGGCAAATGCCTCCGATATATTTATCAAAGAGGGTGCTATCCCTTGGATGCGGGTAACAGGAAAGATGCAAGTGTTGCAAGGCGACCCTATTACGATTGAACAAATGGATAATATCATAAGTCAGATTGTGCCTGAGACATCTCAGGCGATATTGGAGCAGAGTGGCGCTGTAGATCTTGCTTATACTCTTATGCGCCAGACGGATGGTCAAGTCCAGGGTTTCAGACCGCAGACGGAAACGGAGGCGCTGCCAGAAGAACAAAAGCCAGTTCGTATGAGAGTTAACGTCTTTAAGCAAATGGGGAGACGCAGCTTGGTCTTCAGATACGTAAAATCTAGAATCCCGGATTTTGCAGAGCTTAATCTGCCACCTGACCCTCTGCAAAATCTAACTACACGCCCGAGAGGTCTTGTGCTTGTTACAGGCATTGCGGGGAGCGGCAAGTCAACGACGCTGGCTGCGATGGTGGAATATATAAACCAGAATTTTGAAAAGCATATTGTTACAATAGAGGATCCGATTGAATATCTTTTTGAACCGAAGAAGAGCTTGATACAACAGAGGGAGATTGGGCATGACACTCCAAGCTATTCAGAGGCGCTAAAGCATGTCCTTAGACAGAGCCCGGATATAATTTTTCTTGGAGAAATGAGGGACGAAGATACGGTGGAAGCTGCCCTTAGTGCCGCGGAGACTGGTCACTTGGTCTTCAGCACGCTTCATACGCACAACACAATGCAAACAGTAGACCGTATAATAAATTTCTTCCCTCCACACAGACACCAATTTCTCAGGGATCAGCTTTCAATGTTGCTTGAGGGAGTTGTGTGCCTGAGACTGATCCCAACCAGAGACCTTACTAGCATGGTACCTGCCGTGGAAGTAATGTCTGCCACACCTACAACACGTGAATTGATCCAAAAAGGAAAGACCTCTGAACTTTACAAGGCAATTTCGGAGGGAAAGTACTTTGGATGCATGGTCTTTAACCAGTCGCTTAGCGATCTGATTAATCGTGATCTCATTACAATTGAAGATGCTTATGCCGCCTCTGATCGACCGGAGGAGCTGAAGCTGGAGCTAAGAGGAATTACGCGGGTAATAAAGAGATGAGAAGGATAAAGTTTATTATTGTTCTGATTTGGATATTTAATGTGGCTTTAATTGCAGGCTCTGCCTTCTTTTTGCGCAATGTCGTGATGCCTGCAAAAAAAACACCTTTTACCCCTCCCACAAGGCCTGTAACGCAGGGTCCGAGTACGGATCAGCTGAAAGACTATTCCGCGCTCAAGTCACTTTCAAACCCGATGGAAAGTAAAAAAGTAAATCCCACTGTTTCAATTGATCCCGGAGATATTTCGTCAAAGATTCTCTTAATAATGACTATGCCGCACCCTCAAGAGCCGGCATGTTGCATAGAATTAGTATCGAAGCGCGGACATCAGATTGCAGTCTTTTTCAAGGCCCCTATAACAGTAAATGATATCGTAATCCCTGAGCTAGCTGGCTGGGTGCTTATTGAGGTGAATTCTGACAGTGTCGTATTTGGAAACGGCGATAGGAAATCGACGGTGAAAATCATATCAAGCACAGCAAGCTTTGACTCGAATCCAAATGCGAAGACAGTGACTGACTTGGCTGCTATAACAGACTGGAAGCACTTAAACTCGACATCGCAATATGATGTTGTGACAGAGCACCAAATGTCGTGGCTAATAGATCCGCGCGAGGCTGAATGGGTTGCGCTAAAACAGGATCAGATACTGAACAACGATGTTTCTCTAATCATGCATTCGGAGGGCGGAGTAAAAATCGCCGACCTCAAGGCTGGCTCTATAGTGGCTGAACGAGGATTTCAAAAAGGCGATGTTATTAAATCTATAAATAGTAGGCCTGTAAACTCTATTGCCGATGCAAAAGCTTTAGCCGAAACTCTTAGAAAAGAGGGTGTTGGGATTGTTACAATAACTATCGATAGAGCTGGCAGAAATTTCACCCTTAGCTATAGACTCAAGTCTAATTGAAGATCCTCGCAGTTGATATCGGTAACACTAACACGCACTTTGGGCTTTTCGATTCACTCAAACCATTAAAGAAATTCACTATGAGGAATTTAAAAATCCGTTTGATCTATAAGCAGTTAAGGGCGATAGTACCCGACATTATTTGCTACAGCTCTGTAGTACCAAAGGAGAGCAAAGGCTTGGAATCATATTTAAAGAAATATTTTGGGCTTAAACCGCTTAATATAACTAGAGATTTTCCCGCCTTTGTAAAAAACATGACGCGTAATCCAGAAACAACGGGACAAGACCGCCTTGCTAATGGTTCGTGGGCATATTACGCTAGACGTTCTGCCTGCTGTATTGTTGATGTGGGAAGCGCCGTGAATTTTGATGTAGTGGACGAAAATGGCCTCTTTTTGGGTGGAATCATTGGACCGGGGCTAGGTCTTATTAGCAGAGCGATGAACAATAATCTTGCGCTTATTCCGGTAGTTGAAGCAAAGGAGCGAAAAGAGTATATAGGGCGTGATACCTCTTCTTCACTTCAGATCGGCTCGATGCTCGCGGTCAAGGGTCTTATAAACCTGGGTATAAAGCGAGTTGATATGATGTTTCATAACAAAATTCACATTATTGGGACTGGTCAAGATGCCAGATTTTTCAAAAATCGGTTTGATGAAATCATTCCGGATATTACTTTAAAAGGCATCGTTGTATCTTTCCTTGTATCAGAAAATAAACTCAAACTCTCCAGAAAAGTAACGTCGCGTTACTCAAAGTAACGCGTGCTCCAAGGCCTCGATCAAGTACTCTAGATCTGCATTTAATTGACAGAGGGGAGGCCTTTAAAGTCGCGCTTGGGTACAAATCTTGCGCTATGTGTTAAAGTGGATGAATCCAACATTATTCACCCGCCTGCCGATCCGCAAGTATTGGCGGACTGTCAGAGGAGCGGCAGGCAAGCAGGGTATTAAACCCTGTAGAGAAAAATGCTATAGGGAAGATACGCTCCTGTAGCAATCCGCAAGCTCTGCTGGTGGAACTGAGTGCTCTGGAAGGGGTAAGTAAATCAATGATTTCTTGCGTTAAACCTATAATTTCGGCTCTTTTTTCAAGACCTCTACTGACAATGGCTATTGGTCTTGTCTCCGGGGTGCTCATCGGATCAGGACATGAGATTTCCACAGGATTTGCAATAGTAACAAGTATTGTTTTTTTTACGCTGTCACTCAAGTTTGGATTTGCTGTTATATTCCTAGGATTCTTCCTAGGTGTTGTAAGAATCGAGGTGGCGGAGGAGAAACCACACAACCATCTACAGAATTTTCTGCCAAATTACTATCAGTTTGTTGGTACGATTCAGCAGGCACCTTGGTCAATTCGGCCCCCTAAAAGACCAGTGGATAAGGTTGATCCATTATGGCTCGAGTCTGCGTCAGGGTATTTCATAGTACGTGTAGACTATGTCTTTATAAATAATAAAAGGGTGAATAGTGTTGGCTCGGCAAGAATTGCTTTCGAGGAGATAAAATTCACTTGGGACGGCAAAGATACTTTTCTTGAAGAGGATGATGTAGTGCTCGTCCGGTGTGCCCTCTCACAACCTCACAAGACGCATAATCCGGGCCAATTTGATTTTGAGGGATTTCTAAATCGTCATGATATCTATCGGGTGGGTTTAATTACGCAAGATCATCAGATAAGTATAGTGAAAAGACCTAATACCGCAAGAAAACTACTTTATCAAATCAGGAGCAGTTTGAGGGATAGATTTTACGAATACATGGATTACGATAGCGCTTCGTTTCTAACTGCCCTGATACTTGGTTTTCAACAGGGGCTCTCACAAGAGCTAAGAGAAACATTTCAACGGATTGGCACAGCCCATTTGATTGCCATATCTGGCCTTCACCTCGTTATGGTACTTAATATATTATGGATTGTTTCAAGTCTTTTAAGGATCCAGGGCGCTAAACAGGTTATAGTTATAATCATATCGCTCCTAGTCTATGCATTGCTTGCTGGATTTAATGTGCCAGTCGTTAGGTCACTCCTGATGATTATTGTTTATATTTTCGCAGATGCAATCCTGAAAAGACCAGACAGCCTTTGTTCACTATCGGCAGCAGTAATCGCCTTGTTAATCATAAATCCTTACGATCTCTTCGAAATTGGATTTCAACTCTCTTTTCTTGCTGTTTTGAGCATAATAGTTGCATACAAAACCATTTATAATTTGTTGTCAATGGACAAACGTAACTGGATAGTTGAGTATTTAAAAAGTGGTGTTGCCATGTCAACTTGTAGTTTTATCTTTCTTTTGCCGCTCATGGCAAATTATTTCTTTTTTCAGCCAAATGTGAGCATCATTGCAAATTTACTTATGTACCCGTTAATCTTTTTGCTTATGACAAGTGGTTTTCTGTTTTTGATCTTTGGTTACATTCCAGCTCTGGCAGTAGTTGGTGGATGGACGATAGACAAGCTTCTCATTATAACACAATGGTTAGGCGAGAGTTTGTCGCGTCTGCCTCTTGCCTTTGTGCAAGTTTCTCCACTTCCTTACTGGCTTTGTTTTTTATTTTATCTAATCTTGGCCCTCTGGCTTGTGATTGCAGCGAGAAGGCCGAAGCCAGTGCTGTTGTTTGGTCTATTAATTTTTCCCATATTTAGCTCAAATTGGGAGCGTTTAAAGTCTCATGATGAATTTACAGTGGCTGTCTTGGACGTTCGAGATGGTCAATGTGTTTATACTAGAGTAAATGGACAGGATATACTCTTTAACTGCGGATCATCCTCTTACGGAAATCCTGCAAGACAGGTGGCTATTCCTTTTCTGCTTTCAAGAGGCGTAAAGAAGATAGACTATTTTGTAGTATCTTCAGAAAACATGGAGTATGCCAGCGGGGCTCTTGAAATGATTTCAAATTTTCGTGTGGGAGAGTTGATTCTGCCACAGGGGTTTAGCAAAGGGGCAATCTTAGAACTTGCACGGTCTAGAGGTATTAATGTAAGATTCATTCAAAGTGCTGTAGACATGAATGGTTTTATGGTGTTAAATTTCTCTGATTCCATTGCTTTGCGGGTAGAGAACAAACTATTACTCTTAGGAAGGGTAGAGGGCCATTTGGATAGAACAGACCTTGCAGAAAAAGTGGTTTTACTACCTAATATGGGCTTAGAGGCTATAGATTGGAGTAAGTTTATATCCACAAGGTCTACGGTGATCATAAGCTCAGGCAAGATACCGTCCAAGAAAATATTAGACAAGATAGATGAGACGGGAGGAACTCTCTACTCTACCCACAGAGATGGAGCTATAATCCTAAAATGAAGAAGATTCTCTCTTTTTTCCCTGGTATGGGATATTTCTTTTCCAGGAAGATATTAAAGGGTTTTTTTGTTCTGGGGCTCTTCTCGGGCCTTGTTGCCTACTCTCTATTCGGTCCAAGGTTTATACCTCAAACCATCTCGCTTGCAATAGCGTTATGGCTGGCCTATATTATCGATGTAAATGGACGCTAAAGAAAGCTGCGGGCTCTTTGGTATATGGGGCGATGATAATGCAGTACGAGACACATATTTAGGCCTATATTCACTCCAACACAGGGGTCAAGAGTCGGCTGGTATAGCCTCAATTCAGAATAACAAAATAATTTATCACAAGGGAATGGGGCTTGTTCAAGAGGTCTTTCGAGCTGAAAATCTTGAACGCCTGAAGAGTCGGGTGGCCATAGGTCACGTGAGATATTCTACAACGGGTTCATCAAATATTTTGAATGCTCAACCCCTTGTTGTGGATTCTCCAATGAGCATGCTAGCAATTGCACATAACGGTAACCTAATAAACAGTCATGCGATTAGAACGGAGCTTGAGAGGCAGGGACAGTTCTTTCCCCTCTTTCATACATCCACGGATACGGAGATAATTCTCTATCTGATTGCGAGGCACCCACGCGATAGGCTAAAGAGGGCGATTCGCAAGACGTGTAACATGATAAAAGGGGCCTATTCGCTCTTGGTCTTGACACCGGATTGTCTTATCGCCATCAGGGACCCCAATGGCTTTAGGCCGCTCTGTATTGGAAAACTAAACCAGGCATATGCAGTCTCATCCGAAACCTGTGCATTTGACATAATAGGTGCAAAACATGTAAGGGAGGTTGAACCTGGCGAGGTTGTTTACATCTCGGATAAGGGTCTGGATTCAGATAGATTCACACCAAGGAATCAGTGTAAACCTTCATTCTGCATGTTTGAACACGTCTACTTTGCAAGACCTGACAGCTATTTGAATAAAGACGCAGTTCAGGTCCTGAGAACAAAGCTCGGAGAGCAACTGGCCAAGGAGTATCCAGTTAAAGCGGATATCGTGACCAGTATCCCAGATTCGGGCAATGCCGCCGCACTTGGTTTTTCAAAAAAATCAAAAATACCGTATGAGATCTGCTTTATAAGAAATCACTATGTTGGAAGAACGTTCATCCAACCAGCAGATAACCAAAGACAGATCGCGGTAAGGATAAAGCTTAGTGTGGTAAAAGAGGTAGTTAAGGGTAAAAGGGTAGTTGTAGTGGATGATTCGATAGTGCGAGGCACAACAGTAAAATCAAGGATTAAACTCTTGAAGGAAACCGGTGCTAAGGAGGTCCATCTTAGGATTTCCTGCCCTCCCATAAAATATCCTTGCTACTATGGGATAGACTTTCCAAACAAGAAAGAGCTAATTGCGGCAAATCACACTATAGAGGAAATAAAAAAATTCCTAGGGGCAGATAGTCTGGGATATTTAAGCCTTGATTGGATGCTAAAATGCGCATCAAATAAAAAGGATTCTTATTGCACAGCCTGCTGGAGTGGCAAATATCCAGTTGCGCCAGATACTCAGTTTGAAAAGCATATCCTGGAGAAATGGAACAAATGAGACTTGCCTTTAGCTCAAATGCATTTAGAAAGTTCTCTTTGGTGGAAACTATGAAGATAATTCGCGATGCAGGCTATGACGGCCTAGAGATAATGTGCGATACACCTCATGCTTGGCCAGAGGATCTAACAGAGAAAAGCGTGGAAGATATTCGCAGATGTCTCGACGAAACGGGACTCGCCATTTCAAATCTTAATGCGTTTATGATGTGCAAGATCGGTGACTTTCATCATCCTTCCTGGATTGGAGGCGATCGAGAGAAAAGAATCAAACATACAATTTTGTGCCTGCAACTTGCAGGTAAATTAGGAGCAAAAAACATCTCTACAGAGCCCGGCGGGCTTTTGACCGAAGTATGGGGCGATGAGAAGACCATAAAATCTTCTTGTGGTACTGCGGCTGTTAATAAACACCTCACAGCACAAGACATATTTAAAGAAGGGCTTTTGAAGGCCGAGCCGTATGCTAGAGAAAACAATGTCAAGTTGCTAATAGAACCAGAACCAGAGTGCCTCATTGATAATTCCACTGAATTTGACGCATTCATGAAAGACATTAAATCACCGTTTATCGGACTTAACTTTGACATGGGACATTTCTACTGTGTCGACGAGGATATTCCCAGCTTAATCAGGCATTTTGGGGATCGAATTGAGCATATTCACCTCGAGGATATTGCTAAAAGCAGAAAACATTTTCATCTTCCTCCTGGGGAGGGATCTATCGATTTTGAATCTGTATTCAAGGAGCTACACGACATAAATTATCAAAAATGGGTGACAGTCGAGCTATATCCTTTTCAAGAAGATGCCCCTGCACGTGCGAGAGAGGCACATCGTTTTCTTGAAAAATTTATATGATAAGAGCTGTATCGTTATGCGATGTGTAATAACAGGCGGGGCGGGTTTCATAGGCTCTAATATCGCTTTACAGGCTCAAGAGCTTGGCTGGCACGTGACTATTATCGACAACTTTCTCACAGGTTCAATTGATAATCTCTCTGACTTTAAAGGCGGGACCATAGACTGCAATGCCTGTGATGAATCGTGGACGAAACAGGTTGGAAAACCAGATTATATATTTCATCTTGCATCTATTACTGACACGACAATTGAAAGGCCACAAGATGAAAATGTGGAGGGGTTTAAAACTGCCCTTGGATTTGCCGAAAGGAGCGGGGCAAAACTCATCTGGGCATCATCAGCGGGTGTTTATGGCGATGGGCCCTCTCCAATGAAAGTAGGCCAAGAGCGAAGGCCGTTGAACAGTTATGCCAAGTCAAAGTGCGTCATGGAAGATATGGCGGCATCCGTGAAAGGTATCGCGGTAGGCGTTAGATACTTTAATGTCTATGGCTCCAACGAAGGACACAAGGGAAACTCGGCTAGCATGATTTATCAACTTGCCAAGCAGATATTGAGCGGCAGAAATCCGAGGATCTTCAAATGGGGTGAACAAAAGAGAGATTTTATTTATGTAAAGGATGTGGTTGAGATTACACTCAAGGCTTGCTCGCTGAACCAGACCAGCTTGCTCAATGCGGGCACAGGCCGCGCTAGGTCATTTAATGACATCATAGAGGCCCTGAAAAAAGCTATCGGCAAGGATCTCAAGACGGAATATTTTGATAATCCCTACACCCACTTTTATCAAAACCTCACAGAGGCAGATATGACTGAAACGATGAGACAACTTGAAATTAAAGCAATGTATTCACTTGAGGAAGGAATTAAGGATTACGTCTCGTTGATCATGAAGAGGTAACACTACTCTTCAAATTTGTAACTATGGGCACTTTTCTCGATCTTGTATTTTTTAACGGCCTCGCCTTTTTTATCTTCTCCTGTTTGATTTGATATAGCCCAAGTTTCACAGTTTGGAAAATAAAATGCGGAATTGCAGGCATACAGCGCATTATAAAAAAAGTCGTGTAGTCTCCCCAACTCGTTGCAGTTGCATAGGTTTTAATACTATATAGGTGCTGCCGCATTCAGTTGCTGATCTGCCATAATGTCACCAGAAAAATAGGGTTGTTTGTCTATCCAACAGGCTTATTTAATTGAACTTCAGATGGATAAAACGTGCATGTTGTAATAATAACTGGCATATTGCTTGCTTTAGATAAAGTGTCAATGGGCTGACGTTGATTGCCTGCATGCTAAGGAGCAGGCCCTTCTTTTTAGCATGTACTATTTGACATACAATCCACTGCCACTATAATGTAGTCGAAAGATGCTGACAAGTATAGTTCTCTTACTGGCCCAAGAGTTTCAGCCTCAGCCACTCCCTGACGAGATAAGTTCATGGTATACCATAACACTTGGTCGCCAACACCTTGGTTATGCGCATACGATATTACGCAAAAAAGCAAATGGTTATGAATTTCTAAAAAAGCTAAGAATAGAAAGTGAAAGATCCTACACAGAGTCGGTACGTGCGTTCTTGGATATCAATTTTCGCATAACACAACTAAACCAGACTGTTATTTATGGAGATGCATCATGGGTCATAAAGTATGACAAGAACGAAAACCCAGATAACATTGATGTAGTGATGCCAAACGGAGTCAGACAGCGAATTATTGCCACGGGTATCCCGAATGTAGAGCTAAGCATGGATATGTTTGTGGCTTCATTTGTCCAAAGAGGCATCATGGGTGCTCAGGGACGTTCTTTTAGGTTTAGCCTTTTGTTTCTTGAAAGGAACAGGGCATATTTACAGGAAATAGAACTTAAAAATCTTGGCGAAAGGAACAAGAAATATCTGGGCAAAGAGACTCAGGTATTGGAAGGTAGTGTAAAGAAAGTTCCTCAGAGCGATAATTCTCATATGGTAGCATGTCATATAGATAAATTTGGCCGAGTTATCGGTGGGGTTATGCAAATATCCACAACCCAGCAAAAGAAAACAGATTTCCTAGAGGCTTTTTTAGCAGTCCTTTTTCCGGGCTCGCAAAATAAAGTTCAGGTAGAGCTTGTTGGCTCTGAAAAAGAGGCGATGAGTGGCATGACTGGTCAGCAGCCGATGTTGATAACGCATAATCCTTTCAATAAAGAGGCTGTAATGACCAACAAGAAGCTACGTGAGCTTCCCAAGACGGTTGTTAAAGATGGGGTAAAGACCGGTCCATTAACGACACAAGATGTAAAATTAGAATCTGTGAGACTAGAACAGATGGTAGGCGTAATGAGAAAACTAGACAGGGAGAACAAAAAGGAAGAACTCAAAAAATTGTATGGAGAATTTATTGACCTTTATAGGAAGCTCCTAGAGTCGGCGAAAGATCCCCAGCAA
This sequence comes from Planctomycetaceae bacterium, assembly GCA_005239585.1. The sequence continues at coordinate 14,636 of SBBU01000383.1, read as the reverse complement.
CAGAGTCTTATACGATCCATCAAGGCTCAGGCGGAGCAGGTATTTCCTGGGGTAAAAGGAATACACCTTGAAGCGCTAAGCCTGTATGGTCGTATGAACAAGGTCATTGAAGATTATAACTCTGTTGCTATGAGGCCTGAAGACCTCGTCAAAGAGGTTGAAAAATACCAAAAGGAGATCGAAACTCTGTCAAAGCGCACAGAGCTGTATGGAGACCCGTTATTTGCATCAGTAATTAAGGTGTTGGATGACGCCGGTATCCTTTTGAAAAAATCTAAAAATATAATGGAATTGGATGGTGTTGCACTTGTGCTTAGCGGCATTCTTTACAGTGAAGATGTTAAAGTCCGCAATGTTGAATTTAACCTTAATATACTCGGCACAATTATAAAAATTGTCAGACCGACGCAGGTTACACAGGCAGATGCATATGCAGTGATAAACGGCAGGCTTTATGCAAAGGGTGATTTTATTCAAAGGAAAACAGAAGAGAATCAGCAGGTTAAATGGGTGGAGACAAAGGTTAGAGTACAGACAATAGAGAGAGATAGAGTTGTGGTAGCACACGAGGATATCGATAAAGAGCTCAGAATTGAACAAAAGAAATAGTCTATTTATGGGGTAACGTATGAACAGTTTAATCCTACTTATTCTAGCAGTTCCGCAAACTCATGAGAAGATGCTGGAGGAGCGGGTTAACCAGCTTACCGAACGGTTAAAACTTCAGGATAACAAGATCACGATAGAAAAGCGCGATGCAAAGATAGAGGAGATCGTAGAAGAGTTTAGAAAACAGGCTAACATTAATATCATTCTCGATACAACAAAATATGATGCTAGCTACAGGGTAAAGGAGTTTGTTCTCAGGGGTGTCCCTTTTAATGAGGCATTTGTCCAGTTTATGAAACTTACTGAACTTACAATCACAGATGAAACACCGACTACCATAAAGCTTGAACGATCCATGTTAGCAACTATGGCATTCAAAGACTCTGATATAAAAGAAGTCATTGATGCACTGGCAAAGTATTCGGGTGCAAATATAATTGTATCCCCCGAAATAAAAGGGACTGTATCCTTCTCTGTTTCCAAGGTGCCATGGGATATTGTCCTTGAATATGTTGTCAAGACAGCAGGTTACAAGATTGTAAGAGAGTCATATAGTATAATCCGCATCGTAACAGACAAAGAGCTTCAGAGTCAGATGGAGACAAAAATATTTAAACTCAAGTACCTGCAGCCACCCTCCAGTTACAAGGCAAAGATTGAAAAAAGCAAGTATATTGATGGTGTACCTATGCTAGGGCCGGTGCAAATAAAGGAGCTCGCTGACCATTTTCCAATAATTAGAGTAATAGAGGCAACACTTACTAAACAGGACAAGACTCTTATAGGATCAATGCAATATGACTTTACATCAAACTCTATGGTGGTTAAAGACGTTAAACCTGTTCTAGATAAAATAGAACAAATTATTAAAGAGTTAGACATGGAGCCTCCCCAAGTCGCACTCGATGTAAAGTTTATTTTCACTACGAACACTGATCTTATATCATTTGGTGTTGATTTCTTTGGAATCAACGGCATAACGCAGGGTATTGAGTTGATAAGCAAGGCCCGGCGCATAAACCCGACCCAATCAGCTGAATACTATTCAATGTTCCCATTTGGTTTTAACATGCAAAAAAACCCATGGCCCGACAGGAGATATTTCCTGACCCAATATGAAACTTCTGCGATACTACGCGCATTCAAGCAAGATGTCTATACGAGAGTGAGCCAGCAGCCGTCAATTTCAGTACTGGACAACACCGAGGCAACTATTTTTGTTGGTCAGTCGGTACCGTATGCAGAAATTGTGTCTGTGGCTACGCAGTCCGGTGGATCGACAACAACAATAGCAGAGGGAAAACGTTCGCCTGTGAAAGTTGGTTTTCAGCTTTTGATAATTCCCCGTATCACCGGAGATAAAGTACTTATCACCGTCATCCCGGAAAATTCAGTTCTTATTGGAAAAGATAAGGAAAATCCCGGGTTCGAAAGATTCAAGATTTCAGGACAGGAGATTGTCCTGCCGCGAACCTCAGATACGACATTAATTACAAGAGTAATGGTGGAAGATTCAAAGACAATAATTCTCGGTGGGCTTCAAACGGAGAATTTTTCAATAGAAGATCGCGGCGTACCAATACTGCAAGATGTGCCCCTTATCAACTATTTCTTTAGAAAGAAAGATGAGAGTCTAATCAAGGAGCATTTACTGATAGTGATTACTCCTCGCATAGTAAAAGCAACAGACAGGCTTGCAGAGTTGATTCAGCAAAACTTAAAGAGCCGTGAGAAAGATGCGGAAAAGTATCTGGATGATCTTAAAAAGATGCGCAAGGATCATGATCCTATGAATCAAATGGAAAAGCACCGGCAAACCAAAGAAAAGGAATTCCAGTCGCTGTTGAACAGCAAAGAATGATCTTTGAGACAGTAAAGGGCGTAAAACTTCCGTTAGAGACACTTCTTGTCTTCACATATGATGCAAGTTCGGAGCCGTTAGGCAATTACGGAGCTCTTTCCAAAGATCTTCCGAAAAAAATAAAAAGTGCTTTTGAAGATGAGAAATTCTCCCCTTCTGGATTTAACACAATTACTTTTTATCCAAAAGATAGATATCCGGCCAAACGAATAATTACATGCGGTATTGGGAAAAAGGGTCTAGTCGGGCTCGAGTCTTTAAGAAGAGCTGCATCGGTTTTAACTCAACGGATAAAATCACTTAAGGTGTCATCCTGTCACCTCCTTTTTCCACAAACTGCTCTCAAGTCTAATGAGGCTTCGCAGGCCATTACCGAAGGTATTTCCCTGTCGCTCTATGAGTTTACAAAATATAAATCAAGTCCTAATAAGGCAAGCCTGAAAAGGATTTCATTTATCTCAGACGATAAGAGTGTCAAAGAGGGCCAGAGGCACGGAGAGATCTATGCTAAAGCTACGTGTCTTGCTCGCGACCTTGTAAACGAACCAGCGGGTGTGATGACTCCGGTTAAAATGGCTGAAATCGCAAAAGGGGTGGCTCGAAATGGAAGGATCTCAATCAATGTCCTTGATGAAAAACAGATAGAGAAACTCTCAATGGGGGCATTTAGGGCAGTATCGTTGGGATCCATAGAACCTCCTCGCTTCGTTCATATGCATTACAAATCAAGCGGGGCAAGCAGATCAGTTGCAATTCTGGGCAAGGGAATCACATATGACGCGGGTGGACTTTGTCTTAAAACGGCCGACCAGATGTTGAACATGAAAGATGACATGTCAGGCGCTGCAGCAGTTATCGGGATTTTTAGCGCACTTGCCGATCTCAAGCCTCGAGTCAACATCCACGGGATATTTCCTGCCACAGAAAATATGCCCGGTGGTGCTGCATACAAACAGAGAGATGTACTCAAAACCATGGGTGGCAAGACAATTGAGGTAACAAACACGGATGCCGAGGGAAGATTGGTGTTGTCAGATGCCATATGTTATGCAAATAATCTTAAACCGGATTGCATAATTGACATTGCAACACTTACAGGTGCTATAGTTGTTTCACTTGGATCGGAAATCTCCGGGGTGTTTGCAACTGATCGTAAGCTGGCGCAACAGATTGTAGAGAGCGGCAAGGTCCAGGGCGAAAAAATCTGGGAGATGCCCCTTGAAGAGGAATATTTTCACGATGCGATGATATCAGATATTGCTGATATGAAGAATGCGGCCGGCAACCCTGGCGCCATAATGGGCGCAAACTTTCTCAAGCAGTTTGTGAACGAAAAAATTCCCTGGGCGCACATTGACATTGCAGGTACATGCCTGAGAGATAAACCAAAATTTTACAACCCAAGTGGCGCCACAGGTGTTATCGTGCGCACCATGCTCCGATTTCTAGAACGGCAGGGATCATAAACTTGTTAAATCGTTAAACTCTTAAAAACAGAGACATATCCCTTTGCTATTTTTTCAAGGGAGTAAAGACTTTCTATACTTTTTCGTGCCTCTTCACCTAACTTTTGCTTAAGGCCTGGAGCCTCGATCAAGAGTGCGATCTTGCGTTCCCAATCCTCTGGATCTGCGGCTAATAGTCCATTCTTCCTGTCACGAATTATGCGCCTGACGCACGTTACATCGGAGCTCACAACAGGCAGCCCACTTGCCATGTAGCTAAGGATTTTTACTGGGAATTTTCCCATTGTCCATGCATCTTCAGGATAAGGTGCTATAGCAATATCAAAAGAGTGAACGTCCTCAACCTCTCTCTCCTCACTAAACTGTTTGTATTCGAGTTTTACACTGCCGAGTGAAATAGGTTTATCCGAAATAATTTTAAAAGTTATATTAGGATATAGTTGACACAAATGCTCAAATCTCTCGCGAAGCGGTAAGAGATAATTGGCAGTAGAGGCTGTGCCCATAAAACCAATTGTTATTGGAGATGAGTTTCTTGAGGATCGAACAGTCCAGCGTGACAGGTCTACAGCATTTGGAAGGATTTTTACATTCCTCGAGTATTTTCTTGCATATGTAGCCAGATAGTTATTTGTCGTGATTGAACATTCAGTAGCAATTAATGTGTTTTGAAATCTTTTATTTCTCATCTTTGAAAGCTTGAGTGTTTTTCGATCAAGAAAGACCGCGTCATCAAATTCATAGACTAGGACTCGTGAGTTTCTTCTAAGCAGATTCAGCCAAAAAGGTGAGAATAGTCGCTTTTGAAGGAAGACAACTGAGAAAAGCCTTGCCCTTCTAAAAAGAAAATAGCGCCTAAATAGGTTTGAAGGGATCTCGTAACGCTCAGAATGAATTCCTTCCTTTTCAAGGAAAGGCAAGAGCTGTATTACGCGCCACCTTGTACTAGGCGCAGTCGACTCATGAGTTAGAAAGAGAATATGCATCTTGTTACCATCCCATTGTAGAATGAAGATTGCAAAAAGCAAAATCAAATATAGAATTACCTGAAATGCAAAAGCGCAGATTAGTGCTTAATATAGTAATCGGGGTTGTTATCCTTATATTTACTGTTTATTTAGCGATTATCACCGTTAACGTTTTCAAATCTAGATAGGCTTAGCCGAGTCTAGGAAAAATATGACCCAAATTAGCGGAGGGACAAAAAAAAGCCGAGTTATATACACTATAGAAAGACAGGACATGAGACCTGCTTCGTCAAGATTTAGGTTGGCTCTTTTTAATATTATTGATGTTGAGGCCAAGTTAGTGCTTGATATCTTTGCAGGGTGCGGTTGCCTTGGCCTTGAAGCCCTGTCAAGATCAGCAAAGGAGGTCCATTTTGTAGAGATGGACAGAGACTGCCTAGGTGCTATAAACAAGAACGTCAAAACAATTGGTTTTGATGGGAATTTCAAGTTATTTAGGGCAGACGCATTTGAATTTTCTGAAAATCTAGCTGGCCCTTATGACATAATTCTGATGGATCCTCCTTTTAGATTTTACCTCAACGAAAAACTTTGCCTAAAACTAGAGTTATTGCTTGAAAGACTTCTTGGTCGTTGTATAATCTTGGCTATGAAGCACCCTAAAAAAAGAGTACTGGGAAAGCCTAGCAGGACAAGTCATTATGGCGACTCGGCTCTAAGCATATATGGAAGCAGATGAAATAGATGCAGAGGAGGTTCTTCGTGAGAACAGACTCTTAAAACAGAAGCTTTTCGAGCTCGAATCTAAACTAAAGCAACCAGCAATCGATACCGGCCAGACACATTTAAGAAAGCTTGTTGAATTAAGGGACAAACAGGTTGAAAAATACACTGATGAGCTAGAGAGAAAGAATCAGCAGCTGCAGATGTGGGTCTCCGCCCTTCGTTTGTATCAAGATATTTTTGAGAACGATCCATCAATCATGATAGGTGTTAACAAAGATGTGAAGGTTGTGCTTTACAACAAGGCAACTTTAACCATAATGGGTGAGTCGTTTAAAGATAATCTTAACAGATCAATCTCTGAGTGTAACTTCACGGGTATTGACCCCCAAATCCCAACTTTGGTACAAGAGTCTATCAAGGGCGGAAAGGCCAGAGTTAGAAAGCTTCCAAAAGGAAAGGGCTATATCGAATCAATATGCTATCCGTTGGGATTAGGTCAAGAGTTACGTGGCGCTCTATTGAAGATAAGTATTGTAACCTAGGCTAATTTTTGCACTTTTGTGGGTTTTATCACCCGCCCAAGTTTGATGCATCGAGTACAGGCCTTAACCCTCTTTATCCTGCCGTCAACCACAGCTCTTACGATTTGAATGTTAGGGATGAATGATCGCTTGGATCGCCCAGTTATCTTTATGCCAATGCCACCCTTTTTCTTGGCAAGCCCACGCCTAGCTATATGAAAACCTCGGATTGGTTTCTTATTGCAGTAAAAACATATCCTTGCCATTGTCGTTACTCTACATTGTACCTCTCCGAAATTCAAGGTATTTCTTTATGATATGATTGAATTTTTTATCGACTCAGGATAATATCAACATCATGGCATACAAAGTAATGGTTGGTCTTGATATTGGCTCTCGATTCATAAAGGCAGTTCAGATGGTAAATAACGGGACCACTTCTAAACCCAAATTAGTTATAACTGAATTTGGAGTCAAAGAGGTATTTCCGGGGGCATCTATCCCTGATCTTATCAAAGAGCTGTTCGCAGCGAAAAGGTTCAAGACCAAGCAAGTTGTAACATCGATCTCGGGAAAATCAGTTTTTGTTCGCTATATAACAATGCCTTCTGTGCCTAAAGAACAGCTAAAGGAAGCGATAAAATACGAGATCGGTAAATATGTCCCACTTGATATCACTGATCTCTTTCTAGATTGTCAGCTAATATCTGAGACACAGGCGGAGGGTAAGCAAGCAGAATCTCACGTGCTTTTTGCTGCCGCAAAGACTGCCTTTCTTAACGATTTTATAAACACTCTTGAGGTCTCAGGTTTGTTTTTCTATTGCATAGATGTGGATTGTCTTGCGCTCTTTAACGCATTTTGTGCCGCAGGAACTGCCAAGCCGGAGTTTCTTCAGGAGGAAAAGTATACAGTTCTTGTAGATGTGGGTGCGAGCAAGACAAACGTTCATATTGTAAAGGGCAGGACACCGTGCTTTAATAGAGAATCATACAGAGGTGGTGATGATCTTACGAACGAAATTGTGAAAAAACTTAGTATAGATGCCAAACAGGCAGAGTTAACTAAGAGAAACCCTGGTGATCAGAAGGATAAAGTTACGGAGGCCGTCTCCTCTGCCACAGACGATATAGCGCATGACATTAGAATGAGTATAGACTACTTTGAAGGCCAGCACGATGCCCAAGCAGAGCGCATATTATTGACAGGTGGTACTGCCCAGACGGAGCAACTGGTTGAGGCGCTTAGTAAAATGGTCTCAAAGCCGGTGTTAATATGGAATCCTTCCGAGACTATAGAAAGAAATCTTTCGGGTGATTCAGAAATGGAGTTTAAAAACTATGCGTTACATTCAACTGTAGCAACAGGTTTAGCCTCCCGCTTGATAGAGAATGATTAGAATAAATTTATTACCGCCTGAGAAAAGAAGATTAGAAAGAACACCTCTTCCCGTATTTATACTCATGGTGCTTGCCATCGTGATTTTTGGTGGAGGAGCAGCATATACTTATATGTCTTTGGCAAAAAAACAGGAGCTTGAGAATGAAGAAGCGTCCCTTTTAAAAAGAAAGGCGGATCTTGAAAGAACCGCACAAGAAGTTACTGCCCTAAAAGGTGCCCTTGCCAAGCTTGGACAGGAAGTTGTGGAGCTTAGTTCAGTTATTCCACTGCAGGAACTAAACACCACTACGATAATAGGACAACTTGTAGCCGTGCTGTCAGAACATTCGGTCTGGATAGATGAGGTGAAGATATATTTTGATCCTGCTGATATTCAAACTAGTTATAAAAGGGTCGAAACATCGGCAGTAAAATTTCCAACAATAGCCATTGAGGTAAAGTGCAATACACCGAGTGCTAAAACCCAATTGGCTACATTAGTAAGGCGTGCTCTTGAGAATGATGAGTTCTTCCGCAAGTACTTTCCGGAGATAAATAAATATCCAAAGTTGAAGGTAAATAGTGAAATAGAATATGAGGAAGAGAAATCACTTAGTTTTGAAATTCAGCTTTTTACTCAGATAAAATGAAAAGCAAGCTCTTGATATTTGTGTTGATAGGAGTAAACGTTCTCCTTGGCGGTGGAGTAGGAGCTGTCCATTACCTTATAAACATGGACATGATTCCACAGGTAGAGACGAGAATCAAAGAAGTGAAAAAAAGCTGTGAGGAGCTTCAGAGGACGATCAACGAGAAACCAACAATACTTGCAGGAATCAAAAAACTCGAGGAAACAAAGGCCGCACTTATGTCAAGGATACCGGGTTTGCAAAGGACATGGGACAATTTTTTGGATCAGCTTCAACTCTTGGCTGACGATTCTCAGGTTGTACTAGACCCAAAACCAGATTTTATACTTTCAAGAGGTCCTGTGAATCCGAATCAACCGCAACAACAACTGCCAAAGAGCATAATAAAAGTCCAACTGCAAATAACATCTTACGGAAGATTCTTTAACCTCGTTGACTTTATCTATAGGCTTGAACATATGGATAGGATTAAAAAGCCTGACTGGCAGGGGAGATATGTAAAAGTCTATTATTATGCCCTTGAGAAGCAAAAAGATAGCGACCAGTTGAAACTAGTTGTAAAGATCAATACTTACTCGTTTGACAAGGGAGTTGCTCCTATAACAACACCGTCAAACACATCGGGAACAACCACAAAACCTGACAAAAGTACCGGTGTCCCTGATTAAATACCATTTTGGACACCAAATACATACTTTAATCTACTGGGTGAAAATCCCGTATGTGGGCAGTCGGATTCGTCCCGAAAAGAGGGGAAATCAAGTTTTATCAATAAAAAAAGTGCAACTTTTTCCTGACTCGGAGCGTCTACATTTATGGAGGAAGAAAGTATGAAATGTTCCGAGGTAAGAGAGGAGCTGGCGGCTTGGCTGGATAAGGAATTGCCGGAAGAAACCGCCTCTCAGATTGGGGGTCATATTACTTTGTGTGCAGGTTGCGCCCAGGAATTAGCCAGCCTCAAAAGGACTATTGCTATTGTTGATAGCTGGAAGATTAATTCACCCGAGATCGATACATATGAGCGAATTCAAAGTAAGCTCAGTGCTGAGCCTCGTAAGCCCGTTATTCTTAGGATTTCCATTGCCTCGGCTGCAGCAGCGCTGGTCGCTTTTGTTCTGATTAAGACAATAGCCCCTTACCAAGAGTTAAACACCACACCAGAGGTACGTAGAGATAATGAAAAAGAAATGGCTGATTGGGCTAGAAAGGTATCTGAAGACCCTAAAAATGAGATTACGACGTCAAACGCTGGCAAGGGACCAATGGACCTAAAGTTTGATTCAACACCAAGTCTAGGTAAGGGCGACACTATGGGACTGCTTGCCTTTTATAAACCACCTACTAGAGATTTTGGAATGGGCGACAAACAGCAAAGCACCGAGAATGATGATAATAGTAAAGACAAAGAAAAGGCGCGATCCAAGCTAAATGAAGAGCTGGAAAGAGCTGAAAGTAATCTCTTTAGATTCTATGGTTTCAATACTGAAGACGAAAATCTTGCTTATGTAAAAAAAGTCGGCAATGAACCTATGAGCAAAATAAAAGATTTTTTAAGCACTGCTGAATTGGGTAAGAAGGACGAAAAAGGGTTTAAAAACTACCGGGATAAGGTAGGACCCAAGGATTATGCAAAGAAAGAATTTCGTAATCGGGATTTCTACGTAACTTCGAAAATAATCGGGGAGATGTTGCAACTGGACATTAATATGCCCACAGGGTTCGTTTCTGTTTTTATTAGAAAAGGCCAGAAGGTAGAACCAACATCTACAACAATAGCAAGAGATGACAAACTTTATAAGATAAAAACCTATACAAATAAACACTGTATGATGGTGACCATTGTCAGTGATGAGGTCGATTGGGAGATCATAGATATTCTAATGGACATCTTCTAAGTCTGCGAAATAATATAATAATTGTTCTTTCGAAAGGGGAGGGCAAAAGCCCTTCCCTTGGCCTTTTTTTATTGTGGTATCTTCCATAGGCTCGTGGGGCAGGCAGAGTCCGTGGGCCCACCCCATTTTCAGACTGATCGTCCCTAGGCGCTACAATAAATAGGGCTTAGTTGACGCTAGTGAATACTCTTCTGATTTAACCTCCCCCATCTGTAAATAGCTTGTTAAAATGTTCTATGCCTTTTACTATGTTTGCTCTAGGAGATTTGTTCAGTTCCAGCGTAAACTGACGAGAGTCCCAAGTTAGACCATTACCGCAGAAAAGACTATTTATGTCCAGAGCAAGATGTGTATAAAATCTTCCCAAGGCTATGCATTATAAAGGCTCGATGGTTATCTAACTTATGGGTATAGAAAAACATAGAGAACAATTAGCTAAAATGTCAGATAGAAATTTGGTTCAGGAGTCTTTGAATGGGCATAATATGGCCTTTGAAACCCTTGTTTATAGGTATCGACGTCGACTTTACGGCTATATTTTCAAGATTATCAAGGAGCATTCGGTTACAGAAGAGCTTATTCAGGAAACCTTTGTAAAGGCTTATTATGCCCTTTCCCAGTGTAACAATGCAGATGCGTTTTGGACCTGGATAGTGTCCATAGCACACAACTGTTGCATGGCATGGTTTAAGAAGAGAAAGAGGGAAAAGAATCTTGAACTACCGAACAGTACAGACCTGAGTTATGATAATCAGGAGGGTATTCACATGTCAGAGCGACTAGCTGCCTTGGATGAGATGGTACGTCAGCTTTCTGAAGAGAACCAGAAACTCCTCTATCTCAAATATCAAGAGGGAAAAAGCTGTGAGCAAATTGCAAACATTTTAAATAAACCAATCGGCACTGTGATGAGCCAACTATCAAGGATTTATGAGACAATTCGTAACAGAATGAAGTTTTATCATGGAGGCACTTTATGAACTGCAAGGAGGTACAAAACCTGTTAACCCCCTTTATGCTAAAAGAGGGTGATCCCGCGCTTCGCCAGCAGATCATGTATCACCTGCAAGAATGTACAGCCTGTTACAATATGCAGGCATCCCTCATAAAACCTACTCAATTATTACAAGAAGACCTAACGGATCTCTTTTCTGCAAGTCAAATTATGGATCAGATAAAGCATTCAGCGATAAGGCCCAGATTCCAACTTCGCTGGTATCATGCTGCGGCTGTGGTGCTCCTTGTTGCTGGCCTTGTGTTTGTTGGTCAGATGGTGTTCGTTAAACCAGATCAACCTCTGGTCCAAGTTGTCGAGGGAAATCTGCAGGTCAGTAACGATCGTGTATCCAGCGAAAGCGGTCAAAGAGGAACTGTGAAGCTTTACGATGGCAGCAAGGTCGGACTAAGTGAAAAGACCGAACTTGTGGTTGAAAAACCAGCGGCAGGGAGAATTGTCCACCTCGCAAGAGGTGAGGCTACATTTGATGTTGTGGAAAAATCAGAACGTTTTCAGGTCAAGACGTCCTTGGCATGTATTACGGTTCTAGGTACGGAGTTCAAGGTTTCTATTAAAGGAGAAGAGATCATGAAATCATTAACGGTACTCGTGCTGGCGGGCATGGTGCACATACAAAATTCGTTTGGCGATCTACCCGCGTCCTCTGGTGACACAGTGGTTGTTAAACAGGAGAGAAGACCTATCAAGTTAGACACTAGCCTGCAAGATTCCGACATCGCCTGCAAATCCTGCCTTGAAAAGTGGGGAGGAGTTAGTGGTCATTCTGTGCAATCTCATTATGTATCAAACAAGTGTCGTTTATGCGGCATGAAACCAAGAGAAGCATGTAAAGATCTGCATAAAGATAAAATACAGCATTTAAAATACTGCCTCGACTGCGCCAAAAAGGAAAAAGCGTGCCCAATTTGCGGGGATAAAATCGACCAGCCTAAAATCGACGAAGAGGATAAAAAGTGGATTAATGAAGGAGCGTGTACAGCCAAGAGTTACGATGATTACGAAAAAGACCGGGCCAAGGCCTGTTGCGGTTTCCATGGAGAAGATAAGATGGTTGGTGCAACCTGTGAACGCTGTGGAAAGGAATATGGCGATGTAGGTTCAATTCACTCACCCTGTCGGTCTTGTGCAAAAGAGATCGGCATTTGCTACCACTGTCATAGAAAGGTTTCACAAGAAATCAAGGACTCGATCTGGTGGTGCACCGTATGTTTTAGAGTGATTCCAAATGAGGAGGTTAATGATAAAGATGGAAAATGTGTGCATGCTAAATGCAATTACGAGGCCAGGAGCGTTGATGGTTTCATAAAGCTGTTGAAGCAGATAAAAGGCGATGACAAGCCATGGAAGGACATGACGTTTCCTTCGGCATCCCTCTGCAACTCTCTAAAGGGAGAGCTGTTAGATTCTCTCATCTCGGCAATCGAAGAGTTCCTAAAAAGCAACGCCAAGGTGATCAAGTCCTGCGACAAGTGCAAGCCAGACAGACAATGTTCTTCACACTACATTTATAGCGGCCTGGGAAGTCTTAAGGAGTCCCTTGGAAAACGAAAGGTTGCATTTGAAGGTATCGAAGGTGTGCTTGAGCGCATTACAATAGATGGCCGAGGGGAACGATGGAAGGTTGGAGATACGTATCTTGTGGAAAAGGCATTCGATATTACAGAGTTAAATGAAAAGTATAAAAAACTCAAAGGCAAGAAGGTCAGAGTCAAAGGCTCTCTCCTCCAGATCTGGGCATGTTATCTTTGCAAGCCGCATGTAACAGCTATACAGCATAGTGCTGTTCTCCTTGAAGTTCAGGAGATGGAGGAAATAGGATCAGGGAAATAGATTCGGGGCCTGTAGCAGCCTTATTTCGATGCCTCGCAGCTCAGAAGCAAGGGCCCAAGCCCTTCCCTTAAATCCTTTTTTTAATAGTCTCTTCCATAGTTTAAGGCATCTCACAAAATAAATTACTGGTCGTATCACATTATAGAAATGCAGTTGATTAATCGAATAACAAAGTTTTGCTTTCTTTCACTCTTTACAGCATTTGATTCACAGATGTTTCAGCAGAAGCAGGATGACCAGCCTAAGGAAGAAAATTATATTGTAAGGCCCTATTATGTGTATCCTGCAGATCAGGATTACTTTCCCGAGTATGAAAAAGCAGTTAACAAGGTAATAGTAGAGATTCAAGAGTGGTATAAAAAGCAGGTAGGGATAACTTTCAAGATGGCACCGCTTAAGGTGATAAAATCAAAAGAGGATTACATGACGATGCGGGGTGGTGAAAAGCCGGACATGAAGCGTAAAGATGACAAAAGTTACTTTTCAAACTGGATTTCTGCACTTGGCAAGGCAATCGGGGGATATAAGAATAAATCAGTTGCTTGGGTCTTTGCACAGGGCGGAGCAGGACAGGCATGGGGAAATCTCTACGGAGACTATCAGGGTTTTGGAGTATTTGGTGACTGGGTGCTTGAACCCATCTCTGGTGTAGAAAATCCAAAGGGATTCCCTTGTAAAAAATATGCAACTTGGGAGTGCAAAGGTGGTACCCCAAAAGGGACAACTGTGCATGAACTTGGCCACGGGTTTGGTGTCCATCACCCTGATGGTTATCCTGGAAAGTCAATTATGTTGAACCACACTGAATATCCAGAGATCGGACTTTTACCGCATGAAATAATGATCCTAAAAACAAGTCCTTTTTTCACGGGTACTTCTCCTGACCCCAAGGCCCCATTCTGCGGATTCGAGACGCAGGATAAAGCAAAGTGGGGCGACAAGCTTACTGTTAAAGGTCGAGGCTTTAAGGAAGAGGATGTCGTTGAGTTTGTTTACTATGACTACAAGAGTAAAAAGGAAGGTAAGAAAGAAGTAAAGGCTCAAAATCTATCCAAGGATGGTCTTGTAGTTGATGTCCCAAAGGGTGTAGGGCCCGGTTACATCAGAGTAAAACGAGATGACCTCATATCAAACTGCGTTCCAATAAATATCTATCCAAACTAGTGGATGCATATATGCCATCAGACTTGCCTCGCCTTGCTTGGGCGAAGCGGGTGTTAAAGAAGCTGCATTTCAAGGAGTAAAGCCAGCTGATTAACAAAGACCTCAGCAGACTTTATGTCATCATCTGAGATATAAGTAGGGTTCTGACCCAGCTTATCGAGTGAGACTATAGCTGTAACACTATTTCGAACTACAACAGGTATTAAAACTACATCAACTGTTCCAGGGATATCTGTAAGCCGATCTGTAAGCTCTGCCTCGCGCTTTTTCCTTCTGTACCACTTGCTGTACTTTTACCACCACGGCTGGGAGGATAGGGAGATGACGCTCGGTCATGATCTTTTGTCTAAGCTCTAGCGTGTTCACCTTTCAATTTAAAAGCTATCGGATTAACGTAGGATTGTCAAACATAAATATCTTGGTGCTTTATTCTCTTAATAATGGGTAACAGCAGAAATTGCTCATCTTCTTGAAAGTGCCTTTCGGAAGCCCTTCTTGGCTTCCCGAGGTGTACCTGCTGTTTGTGAAACTGGGTGGTTCAACGAATT
>SBBU01000292.1 GCA_005239585.1 Planctomycetaceae bacterium | reverse complement strand
GTCTCGTCAGACTATGCAATTCGCACTCCCCAATATCGCGGCACCGAGGACATTCACCTCCCGGGATTTCAGAAAGTACCATCTGTAAAAGTGTACGCCTAGCAAATTCGATATCAGGCGATACGGTGCTTATCTCCATACCAGCCTCAGCTTTTAGAGTACACGAAGCAGATGGTAGAGACCGTCCATTTACTTGAACAACACATAAACGGCACGACCCCATTGGTTCAAGCCGTTTGTCCCAACAGAGGGTAGGAATCGACTTGCCAAGGCGCTGGGCAATAGCTAAAACAGTCTCACCGGGAATAAATGGTGCGCTAACTCCGTCGATTTTTATAGATATATTTTCTATCATTCTATTTCTTCAGAACTCACAAAGACCCACCTGACACTGCTTCCTTATGATATGATCTTCCACTTCGCTCTTCCAGTATTTCAACATAGATTGTGTCACGAAAGGCGCTGCTAACCCCAAACCGCATGCCGATGTTGCTGACATGACTTGGCCCACGTCCTCCATATCAGAGATAGCTGTCGACGATGGTTTACAATGCATCATTTCATCAAGGATTTCCGTTATGCGAGTTGTCCCAATACGGCATGGATAACACTTGCCGCAGGACTCGTGAGCAAAGAAATTCATGGCTGACTGGGCTATCTGAACAATACATCTAGAATCATCATATACGATTACTCCACCTGCTCCAAGTATAGTCCCTAATTTCTTCATTGAAGGGATATCGAGTGGTGTCGACAGATGTTGCGCGCTTAAATAGCCCCCACTGATGCCTGCCATAGTAATCGCCTTTACCTTCCTACCGCTATGGGTTCCTTTCCCATGTTTAAAGATCAATTCCTCAAGGCTTGTGCCGAGTGGAAGCTCATAATTTCCCGGACGTAGAACGTCACCCGACAGTGAAAATATTTTTGTACCAGCATTGCCGTTGCATCCAAGTGATCGATACCAGTCTGCACCTCTTTGAAGAATGGGAGGGATGGCAGCAAGTGTTTCTACGTTATTAATAACCGTCGGGCTCTTCATAAATCCGTGAGTTGTTGGATATGGCGGTTTCTCGCGAGGGAATGGACGAATACCTTCAAGGGAATTAAGAAGCGAAGTCTCCTCACCGCAGATGTAAGCACCAGCCCCGCGGCGCAGATAGATCTCAAAACGTTTCCCGCTGCCTGAAACATTTTTAGATGCTAAACCAGCACTTTTTGCCTCTTCAATGGCCTTTTCCAGGATCCTATATGTATCCGGATACTCGTACCTCAAATAGATAATTCCTATCTCAGCACCTACAGTTAAGCCAGCTATTATCATCCCTTCCAGCACTGCATGAGGATCATAATCCAAAAGTACACGATCCTTGAAACATCCGGGTTCTCCTTCGTCAGCGTTGCAGATCACATATTTAGTTGAACCCTGTGCCTTGCGTACTGCTTCCAATTTTGCACCTGTCGGAAATCCAGCGCCTCCGCGACCGACTAGTCCGCTTGACTTTATTATCTCGATAATCTTTTCAGGCTGGTCAATCGCAAGTTGTAGTGAGCTGTATCCTCCGTTCTTGATGTATGTATTTAAATATCGCTGATCGGGCTTGCGAATATTTCTGAATAGACATTCCTCCAGTTCTATATTAGGAGGAAGTGGGCTTGGCTCTGCAACAAGCCCTTCAACACTGTTTGAAGCAACCCCGGCATAAACGGAACCATTTGTCATGACAGCAAGAGGCACATCGCACTTGCCCGGGCATGACATCTCTTTCACACTTTTATATTTGCCTTTCAGATCATCATAAACTGCATTATATCCCTGAAACTGGCAAACAGGGCCATTACAAACATAGGCTGTAGATCCCTTTGATGGTTCTACTCGAAAATAATGGTAAAAAGTAACAGTGCCAAAAAGCTCAGCAAGAGGGATTTTCAATGCTTCGGCAAGGCGACGAAGTTCTGGTTCAGGAATGTATCCATGCTCTTCCTGAATTGCATGTAAGATCGAGAGAAATGGCGCAGGTTCATCAATAAACCGTTTGATGATTTCGCCTAGAGGCATGATGATATTCTATCGAGTTGAATGAAAATTTGAAGGAAACAATCCTTCACAAAGCGGGGTTAATCCTTCTCTTCTTGAGAAATCGTTTCATGTGTTATAGATTTAAGTTTCTTTTCCTTGTCAAGCTCTATCTTGAATCTGTGATCTCCGGTCATACGGTAGTGAGTGCCGCGAACCTCTATCTCCCAGCCATTATCAGTCTTTGTTACAGTATGCCCATTAGTACACTTGGGACGACATAAAACCATTTTTAAAATGTCTGCAAGCTCGCCGACAGTATCTTCATCTTTCAAGATTATAGATGCTTTTTCCTTCTTGATAAACTCGAACAAGTCTTCCATCTTGTCAATCTTTATAAAACTTGAAGTTCTTTTCTTCACCACATAATATTCACGCGTTGAATACTCAGCCGTGGAATCCTTTTTCCATGCCTGATAAAACCTGTATGCTTTGAAAAAGGTCTTCAGCTGGGGAAGTTCATCATCAATCTTACGCAGCTCATCTTCCTTATTTTCCTTGACATATTTTTCAACCGCCGTCCGGGAACCCAGCCAGTCAATCTTATCAATGATATCTTTTGCGCGATCACGCACCTCAGCGCTTTTGCTCTTTAACGCATTTTCAAGCGCTTCCAAAGCAGGCTCGCCAATCTCGACGAGTTTTTTTGCAGCATGTTCACGTGAATCAAAATCTTCACTATCAAGTTCCTTAATCAGCTGCTCTATCTTCTTTGCCAGCTCCTGATCTACTTTTTTATCCTGCCCCTCGTCATCAAGGATCATTGGAAAGTGCTTTTCCTCTTTCTCTCTTAGTCTATCGTGTTCTTCGGGCATTTTATGCTTATTTTGAGCTGTAAGAATTCCCGGGATTGCAATGGCGGCAATTATTGTTGGACTGCATATAGAGAGGATATTGTTCGATCGTGATGCGAGTGTAACACCATTCTTTTCAATTTTTAGACAATCTACGCTCCTGCCTAGCAACTGAGCTATTCGTTTGACAGGTAGCTTATCTGTGTCTATGCCTTGCTGTTTTAGAAATAGAATCGCGATCGGGTTAAACATCTCCAACACAAAGTTTAGTGCCCCTTCCCAGTTGGCATAAAATATTATCGATGCATCCTCACTGCCCTTGATAAGTTCCTTAAACTCCTTGTCCTCTTCCAGTGATGCTGTCTTTGATCCCGAGTGAGTCTTGAGGAGATCAACTGACCCGCCCAGATAGAGGGTCTCTTTCTTCACCAACAAATTATCAAAGTACATCAATGGATTTGGTCCATTGGACTTGGGGAATACTAATTTATATGTATCTGTATCCTTCTTGGAAAGGAATTTCGAATGCTCAGGCAAGTTCTCAAGCACTTTGATTAATTTACCTAGTACATCAGCATCGCCAGTCTTTAGTGATATGACCGTATCTGTTATCTTTAGTTCCTTATTAGGAGCAACGTACAGGTTCAAATTATTAAATAACCCCACTATTTGATGCAGACCAACACCAGTCATCAACTTTAGTTGCGCATTAGCACTCTGCAGACTCTCAAATGCATCCTTATCATTTGCCTCGAAATACTCTTCAAGTTTTGCAAGACCCTTTGTTAGGTCAAGTCCGCTTGATAGAGCCAACAAAGAACTGGCCGGGATATTCTTCACTGATGCCCTGCCTCCTACTTCCTGTAAAAGCGTAGGGATCAATCCCTTTACTGTTGGATCTATTCCCACATGGATTTTCTGACTGATATACTTTCCATCCGGTCGAAAACCAAGTGTGCCATATTTGAAACACTCAACGCCAAGCTTTTTCTCCTTTTCTCCCAGATTTGCCTCCTTGAGGAGAATCTCAATATTCACGAATACGAAAAGAGTAGCATCGCTCGGCTTGATTACCGAAAGTGCAGACTTGTATAGCCCATTTGATGTTATCTTTGAATCTGCTTTCTTTTGCGGGATTTCTCCATTTCGCCCGCCAAAGAATACTGAAGAGCCCCTCAATTCATATTTTGAGTTTGCATCCTTTGATTTGAAGAAGTTAAGCGCTTTGGCTGCGATATCTTTATTCTTAAATTTTGCCGCTGCCCAAGGCTCTTTTTTATTAACTGCAGCCATCCAAACATCTTCAACTGACTTTATAAAATCTTCCAGCTTAGCTCCAAGCTCCTTTTCAAGTTCAGAGAGTTTCTGATTGACATCATCTAACATTTTCTTAGCTTCAGGGATGCCCCTGAAGAAATCACCTATTTCTTTATCAGTAAAAAGCCTGCCAAGACCTGTTTCTGCGAATCCCTCGTAGAATTTTTTCAGGCTTCCTATCTTAACTACTAACGCAGAGTCCTGAGATATGTAATCTTCGATCTTTTCATCCTGTGCAGTGTAAAGACCTGCAAAGAGCACAGGGACAAGAATCAGTAACCTTTTCATTTAACACCCCACAAAATTAGGCTGTACTATACTAAAAACACCTTACAAATCAACACTGATTTTCATAAATACTATGACATGAAACAGAAAAAGTTTCATCCGCCTCCGCAGAAAGCCATGCCTGTCAAGACGTATGGTTCAGAGAATTTGCCAGATATTGTTAATACCTTCCTTCTCTTCGGCGAGGGAATTGTGGTCTCGGAGGTCTCCGAG
>SBBU01000139.1 GCA_005239585.1 Planctomycetaceae bacterium | reverse complement strand
CGATCCCTTTAGATTTAAGACAGTAGCTTGAGATTTATATGAACAAAAGTGTAAACTATGTCATAAGAATATTGTGTAAACTATGTGCCAGAAAGGACACATAAATATGAGTTTTTTTGCATTAATTCTGCCAATCCTGCAACAAGATGATGTTGAAAAGTATTTCGTCAAGTTGCAGGATGAATATCTTGAGGAAAGAGAAAAGGCGAAGAAAGAGCTCATAAAGATCGGCGAGCCTGCAAAGAAAAAAGTTATTAGCGGTTTAGATCATTCCGATCATCGCGTACTAGTCGCCTGCGTTGAGATCCTTACTGAGCTCGGCGACACGTCTCAGGTTAAAAAAATCGGCGAGATGGCATTGAAGGAACAAGATGATGCTATTTTGATGCTCTTTTTCAGATATATCAAGAACGCTTCAAAAGAGGCTGAGGATTATATCGTAGCATTGATCGATAAAGTCAGTTTTGATCTGGTGCTGGAAGCCCTGCAAAAGTTAAAAGACATTAAGAGCAAAAAAGCGGGGAAAAAGGCCTACGATATATATAAGAAGAACACTGACCAAAAGATTAAAAACGCAGCCTTTGATCTCGTGGTCCACCTGGGAAAGGACGCTAAAGAATATCTGGTCGAATTCCTTCAGGCAGAGGAGCCTGATAAAAAGGCAAAGGCAATCCAAGGCCTATATGAGGAAGATAGCGACGATGTAGTCTCTAAGATCGGGGCAATGGTCAAGACCGAAAAGGAGCAGACAGTCATCGTTAACATATTTAACTATCTAAAGAGACGAGTGGTAAAAACAACGCCATACTTGAAGGATGGACTCGGTTCTGATAACCCCCTCATAAAACAAAAAACCTTAGAGGCACTCATAGACTCTAAATCAGAGCTTCTAATTCCTGATGCAGTGACAAGATTTGAATCAGAAAAGGATGAACAGCTTAGAGTGAAATTCATGGACTACTTTGCATTATTTCCAAACAAGGCGCTCGACGTAATTCTAAAATGCATTGGAGACAAAAATGTAGAGGTAAAAAAAAGGGCGACAATAGCCCTTGGAGGCATAAATGACCCCTTGATCAACGAAAGTATTACCAAGATTTTTAATGAAAACCAGGACCCAGAGATAAGAAGGGCGGCATTCATGGCACTCCTTAAAAACCCATCGAAATCTGAGAAGGTAATTATCGATGCAATCCATGACAAGCTTCCAGGTATTAGGGTGCTCGCCATATCGACAGCCGCAAATTTAAGACTCGAAAATAGCATTGATGGATTGATCAAATGTCTGGATGACAAAGACTTACATATAGTTGAGCTCTCCAAAGATGCACTAGCTAGGATTGGGACCAAGGCAATCGAAAAACTAAAGAAAGATCCAACACATGAAGCTCAGTCAAAGGAAATTTCTCTCCTGTTTCATCGCGAAAAAGCAGAATTAGCCCTTTGCAAGTTTATCACAAAACATGGAAACACAGGATTTTTTGAGGGGCAACTTGATTCACTCGATCTTACCGCAGAGACATTGATCGCCATCATCTCGTCCACAAGCCTCAGGACGGACCAAGGCAGCAGCTTTCCTGTGGAAATAAAAGAGCTGGCTATTAGTGCCCTTGCTCGTTTTAAAGAGGATAAAGTAATTGACCTGCTCAAAAAACTGCTTAAATCTGAGACTGACGACCAATTAAAAATATCCATCCTAACGACGCTTTTCAAGCTAGGTTCCAAAGATTACATCGAAAAGGAAATCGAGACCTCTGAGAAAGAAGTAGCTAATATGCTGAAATCTGGTCTCAGGTCAGAGGCGGCATACGTATTGATGAAGATTGCCCTTTTATTCAGTAGAACAGGCTCACTAGGCAAGGCTTTATCAGCATACCTTAAAGTAGAACAAATTGGCTCATTTCCTCAGCAGGAACTACTTTTCTACAACATCGCCTGCGTTTACTCCAGGATGGGTGATGCAAAGAAATCGGTGGAGTACCTTGAAAAGGCAGTAAAGAACGGATTCAAGGACAAGGCTTGGATCGAGCTCGATAAGGACCTAGATAATATAAGATCAGAAGAGGCGTACAAGAAACTTTTGTCAAATGCCGTCCTATTTAAATTGGAATAAAAGTTGTGTAAGATACGTTGAACGTTAGGTGAAATATATCACGTTAACTTTTCGAGAGGAAATATGAAAAAGTTTTCATTTGCGGCCCTTGCTCTTGTAGCATGCTCGGTCACGATTCAAGAGCATGGCAAGATAAAGTGGCTTTACAGCTACGATGAAGCCCTCAAGGTTGCAAAAGAGCAGGGAAAGCCCCTCTTTCTCAGCTTTGGATTCAAGGGCTGAGCACCATGCGCAGAACTGGCGCGTGGCGCCTTTTCGGATGATGATGCTGTCAAGGCATCTGAAAAACTCGTTAATGTCTATATTGATATGTTAGATCCAGACAACCTGAAGGTCTGTGAAAAATTTAGTGTGGAGAGCGCCCCAACCCTTATCTTCCTTGATCCCGAGGGTAAGAAGATCGAAGAGTATGAGGGTAAACGTGACGCCAAGAGCATTAAGAAAAAATTCGACGACATTGCTGAAAAGTTCAAATCAACATCTACTAAAAGCCAGGAAGATGTCTGGTTTGAAACAGATGAAAAATCTCCGGTTCGCATTGCCGGTACACTATGGAAACCTAAGGAGGTTTCTGGGACAAAACCAGGCGGCGCTGTACTCCTGCATATGCTCAACAGATCCCGTAAGGACTGGAATGAATTTGCTAAAAAATTGTCTGAGAAAATGGGAATTTTCGTGCTTGCGGTAGATCTACGCGGTCACGGTGCAAGCACCTTAAATAGAGACTTTAAAGAGGAAGACTTTAAAAACATGGTCCATGATGCCAAGGCTGCTGTAATTTTCTTAAGAAAACAAAAGAATGTGGATGGGGATAGAATAACCTTGATTGGCGCCAGCATTGGCGCAAATGTGGCATTAATTTATGCTGCTGGTGATGAAAAAATAAAGGGCGTTGTGCTCCTCTCTCCCGGACTTGATTACAAAGGAGTCAAAACTGAAGAGGCAATGAAAAAATATAACAAGCGTCCAGCGCTTCTTGTAGCCAGCGCTGATGATGATTACTCATTCAAGTCAGCAAGCACGCTGGCCAAAGTTGCTCAGGGCCAGAGGAAGCTTCAAGAGTATAAAAAGTCAGGCCATGGAACAGACATGTTTGCAGGGAGTGAAAGTCCAAAACTGAATGATCTGATCATCGACTGGCTCACAAAGCAAGATAAAGATGCACAGTTCACAAAAGATGGTACATGCACGGAAGGAGGTCGCCACATTGGTACAGCAGACATTGGCGCATGCAAGCGCTGTATGGCACAGACGCCTTCAGGCTCAATGACCCTCTGCAGCTCGTGCGGCAAGGAACTGGGGGTCTGTTCATTCTGTCTGAAAAAAAATGACAGTGATTCCTCAAGTGAAACAGAAGAGGTATTCCTAATTGTAGATGGAATGCACTGACCGGGCTCATGAGGCGGTGCCGTGAAAAAGGCACTCTCCAGCGTTGCTGGGGTTAAAAATGTTGAGTTGGATTTCAAAGCAAAGACAGTAAAAGTAACAATCGAAAAGGCTAAGAAAGATGTAGATGCCTTGATAAAAGTATTAAAAAAAGAGAAATTTGATGCTACACTAAAGCAGTAGAAAACCTTTTTGGAGGTTATATGAAAAAAGTCTTCGTGCTCCCGATAATTGTCCTGCTTGCTTTCTCAGCCCAAGAAGGCCCAGGCAAGATCAAATGGGTACACGACTACGAAGCTGCACTCAAGACAGCCAAGGAACAGGGAAAACCGATCATGCTCTACTTTGGCTGGAAAGGCTGAGGTGGTTGCGAAGCACTCGCGCGTGGCGCATTCAACGACGAAGAGGTCGCCAAGACAGCAGAGAAACTGATACCGGTATATTGCAATAAGGACAATCCTACTATCAAGGACCAAGGGGTCTATCGCAAATACGGCATAAATATGGCGCCATACTTTATATGGCTCGATCCAGAAGGTAAAAAGGTGGATAAGCAACTAGGAGGCATGGATGCAGGCAAACTTAAGGCCAGGATCGATGATATAGCCACCAAGTATTCCACAACCTCTACTACAGACACTCAGGAAAAAATCGCATGGGAGGAATCACTTGACAAGGCTACCGAGAAATCCACAACAACTGGAAAACTATTAGCTTTGGTCTCTCCCCATGGGCCAACTGACAATTATTTCGTAAAACCTCTTTCAGACAAGAAACTTTCTCAACTGGTCAAAGACTTTGTGTTTGTAAAGGTAGAACTGGATGAGAAATCGGAGCTATCCAAAAAGTTCAAGATCGGAAGACAAACAGGTTTGATCCTGATAGACACGCTACGAGACAAAGTATTTAGGACAGTAAATAGGTCTGATTCAGCAGGCCGCCTTTCTGTTGGCAATGTAGAGGAAGCGCTGAAGGCAGGCCAGCCAAGGGAACCCAAGTGGGAAGAGAATATAACTCTTCCTCCACTGTTAGTGCTACACACTGATGATAAAGAGGAATCGAGGGCTCTTATTTCTTTGCTCTCAAGTAAAATGCTGGCGGCACTTTTGGAAACGGTAACAGTCGTCAAGGTTAAATTTGATCCTAAATCGGTTGACAAAGAAATTAAAAAGGCCCCTGCATTATTCCTAGTAAGTAGACAGGACAAGAAGTCGTTGGTTGAGAATCTGACCCTTGATGGTATTAGAAAAGCCATCAAAAGCACATTTGGCGAGCACACTAAATGGATTTGCACCAATAAAGACTGCAAGAAAGTATCGGATGAACCAGGTGAATGTTGCGGCAAAAAGACGGAACTTGTCGCGATACGCTCGGATGAGGGAACAGATGTTGTACAACTTGAAGTAGATGGGATGTCCTGACCGAGCTCATGAGGTGGTGCCGTGAAAAAGGCACTCTCCAGCGTTGCTGGGGTAAAAAAAGTAGACTTGAACTTTGGCAAGAAGCTAGTCACTGTAAACGTCGAAAAGGCCAAGAAAGATGTGAATGCCCTAATCAAGGCGATAGAAGAGGCAGGATTTACTGCAAAGGCAAGGTGAAGCGCTCCACGGCTTTAAGGCTACGGCTTTCTACTATTGCAAGGTTGTGAAAGATACTTCACTTTGGAAATGAGAGCGGAATCCCGCACTTTTGGCGGCTCTAAAAGTGCGGGGTAATTTTCTGGTGTCAGCTCTCAGGTTCAACTGAGAGCTGACACCTTTCAGCATTTCGGAGGGCGTATGAAAAAACTCTGGCTCTTGATGCTTGTTGCCGTTCTTATCTCACCAAGCTACCAAGAAGATAAACCGGGTAAGATAAACTGGGTTCTAGATTATAACGAGGCGCTAAATATGGCAAAGGAGGAGGGAAAACCAGTCTGGCTCTATTTTGGATTCAAGGCCTGAAGTCCATGTAATGCTCTGGCGCGTGGCGCCTTTGTGGATGATGAAATTGTAAAGATCTCCGAGAAGTTTTTATGTGTCTATGCGAATCTCTACTATGAGAAGAAGGACTATAAAAAACTGTGGGAACAGTACAGAGCCAGCACCATGGAGTTTGTATTCCTCGATCCTGACGGAAAGGAAGTGTCAAGACACAAACACTATGGCAAGTCGACGGGTCTAAAGGAGAAGTTGGAAGAGGTCGCAGGTAAACACTCAAGAACTCCGCCCTCTCAGGAAAAGATCATATGGGAGGAGGATATTCAAAATGCAGCCGAAATATCAATTACTACAGGCAAGCTGCTTGCCGTTCTATTTCTGAATGACCCAAAGGATACAAAAGCAACAGCGCCGCTATCGGATAAGAAACTATCCTCTTTGCTCGACGACTATATATTCTTCAAGACAACGTTTGTAAAAGATTCCGACCTTGCAAAGAAATACAAGGTTGAAACAGCCCCCACGCTTGTCCTAGTTGACACCATCAGGGATAGACCATTCATGCAAGTAAAACTTACGGTGGATGAATTGGCCAAGGCATTAACAGCGGGCGCCAGAAACGAGGTAAAGTGGATAGATGACCCCGAGGCTGCATTTAAAGAAATAGAGTTAAAACCTGTATTGTTACTGTTTGTGAACGACAAGAAAGAATCTGAGCGGGTAAAATCGCTCTTGTCAAGCAGGATGCTCGCAGGATTAATTACTGAAGTAACCTGCTGTAAGACCAAGTCAGACTCGGTACTTCCCGGGAGCAAGATCACAGATTTTCCAAAGATTGTTTTTGTTACGCAGTATACAAAGGAATCATGGAAAGGCTTTATGCCCGGTGATAATACACTTGGCAGTCTATGGGGCGGACTCAAGTCGGCACTGTCGGAGAGATGTGAATGGAAGTGCACAAAGAAGGACTGTAATAAAAAGGCAGATGAACCGGGCATCTGCTGTGGCAAAGAGCTGGAGAAAATCCCGAAGAAGGGATTTGAAGAGGGTACAGAGGAGATAACGATCGAAATAAAAGGGATGAAAGACCCTTTTGATGAACCGCCCCGTCTAAAAAAAGGACTTGGTAAAATAACAGGTGTGGAGAGCGTGGAGGTTATATATTCAAAAGGATGTGCAGTAGTGGTCGTGCAGAAAAGAAAAAAGGATACTGCAATAGCTGAGATTTTCAATTTACTCGAGTTGAGGGGATACAAGGGCAAAATCAAGGAGGAAAGGTGAAACCATTGCTATTTTTGCCAGCACTTTTTGGTGCAATCACTCAACCACAGGATGACGCAGGTAAAATCAAGTGGTTTACTGACTATAACAAGGGGCTGGAGACTGCCAAAAAGGCGTGCAAACCAGTCTTGATTTACTTTGGAGCAATAGACTGACCCAAATATCCAATCCTTGCGCTGGATGCGTTCGCAGATGAAGGTGTTGCAAGTGAATCAGAGCAGTTTGTTTGCATTTACGTAGACTTTGGGAGAAAAGTTGGTGAGCATCGCAACATTGAACTATGCAAAAAATATGATGTGAAATATGTGATAACTATATTATTCACAGATGTAAAGGGTAAAGAAATAGAACGATTTCTCGATCCGGCCGCAGCAATTTGGGGTGATACTTCAGCAGCAGGGTTTGTCCAGAAATTCAAAGAGATATCTAAAAGGTGCAACTCTGACTCCAAGTGCGTAAGAGAAAGGAAACCCTTAAAGAGCTTGAATTTGAGCAATATAAAGGCAAAATAGAGGGATAATTTTAATTGGAGGAGACATGAAAGTAGCTATAGTTGCAGTAGCATTCGGAATATTTACGGTC
This sequence comes from Planctomycetaceae bacterium, assembly GCA_005239585.1. The sequence continues at coordinate 7,719 of SBBU01000139.1, read as the reverse complement.
CAACAGGAAGACCCTGGCAAGATCAAATGGACGCGTGATTATGAAGCAGGATTAAAAACAGCCGCAGAGAAGGGCATGCCTGTTCTTCTCTACTTTGGATGGAAGACCTGAGGAGGATGCTCTGCACTGGCGCGTGGCGCCTACTCTGATGAAGGTGTTGCACAAGCAGCTACAAAACTCGTCTGCATTTATGTCGACCACAAGGATACAACACGAAACAACAATGAAATCTTTAAAAAATATGGGGTAAAAAGCGCTCCAACTCTTATATTCCTTGACCCAGATGGAAACCAGATAGAAAAATACTCAGGGTCAAGAGATGCCAAGGGTATAAAAAGCAAGTTTGAAGAGATTGCTTCTAAACACACAAAATCACCATCAACAGAAGACACAACACAGGAAAAAATAGCATGGGAAGATATGCTCGACAAGGCCACAGAACAATCCAAAACAACTGGAAAATTACTCGCTTTGGCGTTCTTGAACGACCCATCTGACAAAGATGCCATAAAATCGATCTCAGATAAGAAAATTACCTCATTGGCAAAAGACTTTGTGTTCGCCAAGACAAAGTTTGAAAATGATTCAGACCTTGCAAAAAAATTCAAGGTCAACTCAGCTTCCTTAGTCTTGATCGATACTTTGAGGGACAAATCCTTCAGAACTGCAAAATTTGATACAGATGAGATTGAAAAAGCCCTCAAGGCATGCCAACCAAGCGAACCCAAGTGGGAAAAAGACCTCAACAAGGCATCTCAATCAGTAAAAGAGAGACCTGCTCTGGTCCTGTTCACAGATGACAAAGAGGGATCCAAAACGGTTATATCGCTTCTATCAAGCAGAATGTTATCAGCCTTGCTTGGAGAAGTAACCTGTTGCAAAGCAGGCCTTGATTCAAAAGAAGCGAAAGAGTGGAAGATAGAAAAGGCACCCACACTGGTTGTAATAACAGAAAGATTTTCCGCAAAAGATAACGTAGAAGTTTTAACTCTAGATGGTATTAGAAAAGCTATCACGGGTGCACTTCATCTATATTGCGAATGGAAATGTCAGAATGACAAGTGCATCAAGGTATCAGATGAACCCGGCGAGTGCTGCGGCAAGGAGATGAAGAAAACGAAAAAGGGCAGCAATAATCCGCATCCAGCGGTTGCAAGATTTGAGTGCAAGACATGTGGAACCAAATCAGCCGAGCAGAAAGAGTGTTGCAAACAGCCCATGACAAAGATCGTCTACAAGCTTTACAAGTGCCAAGAGTGCGGTCATACAGCCAAGGAAGAAAAGGCTTGTTGCAAACGCCCTATGACGCCAGTCGAGAGCGGACAGAAATAGTCACTGCGTAGTTCTTTTCTTCTACTCGTACTACTCTAATTTCGCTTTGCAACGTGAGATCTAGTACATAAATTCAAATTTTTATTTCATACCGATGCTAGAAAAAACTTTTGCATTTAAATATATCCCTATACACCAGCCCTTGCAAAAAAAACATCAACGTTGATGTTTTTTTTGAGCCTAGCGATCATGTTTATGTCACTTGGTATCGTCTCTCCATTATGTTACCCTGAACACTTGCTGAAATTGGTATCGAATTTTCTATTATCTATGAATAAGTGCCGGGACCCCTTGCGGGGTCCCTCTTGGGAGGGGTATTGGAGGGGGAGTAAAGCTAAAAAAACAGAGATCAGCTAACCTGAAACCCTCTACTCCAAGTTGACTAGATAATATATCGACAAATCACGACTATCTTTTGAGTCTTTAATTCCATAACGAGTAACTAATGCTCTGCAAGTCATCGAGGGGGCAATTATTTGGCTTTCACAGGTTTTAATTGATGAAAAACAAATGCCTGTTTGCAAGTTAAAGTGTAATTGCTACTTGAAGGAAAACTCACAAATTGCGCCGTCGTTTGCAAAGGCGGTACTGGTCCTCCCGCCCCAGATAATTAACTTGTCTCCTGCAAGTATAGCTGTGTGATCATATCTTGCACTTAGAGGGCTTTTCTTCAATTTTTCCCACTTGTCTGATTTTACATCATATATTGCGCCATCATCGAAATACTTATCAGCAACCCCTCCCCAGACAATTAGTTTATCACCAGCACCAATCACAGTATGGCTTGATCTTCCCTTTAGGTGGCTCGCCTTTGTTTTCTTCCACTCTTTTGTAGCTAAATCATATATCGCTCCATCGTTGAGATATTTCTTACCAGATAATCCTCCCCACACCACGAGTTTATCTCCTATAAGCGCCGCTGGAGAAAATGCACCTTTTTGAAAAGGACATTCTTCAATCTTCGTCCATGTATCTTCCTTTGTGTTATAGATCGCACCATCATAGTAAGGCTTGCCGCTATCCCCACCACCCCAGATGATTATTTTATCCTCTAACAATATCGCCGTATGAAAGGCCCTTGGTTTTAGTGTACTCTCCTTCATCTTTTCCCACTTGTCTTCCTTTACAACATATATAGCCCCATCACTGAAGCATTTTTCCTGTGTATTGCCTCCCCAGATAAATACCTTTCCATCCACAAATGTTGCTGTACTGTTTGTCCTAGCTTCAAGCGAAGTTTCTTTTATTTTTTTCCAGCTATCTGTCTTGATATCGTACTTTGCACCATCATTGAAATATTTAATGGGATGTCCACCCGACCCTCCCCAGACGAAAAGCTTTTCTTCTGCAAAGGCCGCGCAGTGACTAATACGTCCCTCGAGCATGCTTTCTTTTATCCCTGTCCAACTATCTGTTTTCATGTTGTAAATAGCGCCATCGTTTAACTTGTCGCCAAAAACCGCTGAATGTCCGCCCCAGATAATCAGTGTTTCATCGGCAAGCGTTGCCGTATACAGAAATCTTCCCTTTAAAGGGCTTTCCTTCATTTTCTTCCACTTTCCTTGCTCTGCTTGGAAAGACAAAAACAGAATGCCCAGTAACCACAGCTTCATATCAATATTACGTAGCAAGTTAACTTTTGTTTGTAAGGCGGCAGATTCAAATTTTACCAAGTACGTGGCGTGCAATTACGAGCCGTTGAATCTCATTTGTCCCCTCGCCAATCTCAGTTAGTTTGGCATCTCGATAATAACGTTCTACTTCATACTCGCTCATGTATCCATAACCACCCAGTATTTGAATGCAATTTCTCGTTGCGCGCATGGCCATTTCACTCGCGAACAACTTGGCCATCGAGGCCTCTTTACTAAAAACAAGCCCTTGCTCTTTCATCTGGGCTGCCTGATATGTCAAAAGCCTTGCAGCCTCAATCTCCGTTGCTATGTCAGAGATCATGAATCTTAACGCCTGGAAACTAGCTATAGGTTTATCAAATTGCTTTCGCTCTTTTACATAGGAAACAGCTCTCTCGAATGCCCCTTCGGCAATGCCTATAGATAACGCTGCCATACCTATTCTTCCAATATCAAGTGTCTTGGCAAAAATCACAAATCCATCTGTTTCATTTCCAAGTAGATTCTCTTTTGGCACTGGCGTATCGTCAAAGTTTATGACACACGTTGTCGATCCACGCATGCCAAGCTTGTCCTCCTCTTTTGCTATTACAACACCAACAAAACTTTTCTCTACTATGAATGCACCAATCCTTTTGTGTTTCTCTTCGTCTTTGTTTGTTACCGCGCTTACTAGGAAAGTATCAGCAAACGATGCGTTGGTGGCAAACATCTTCGATCCGGTTATCCGGTACCCTCCATTAACTTTTTGCGCAACTGTCTGTGCCCCTGCAACGTCTGAGCCTATGTTGGGTTCTGTGGAACAAAAACACCCTATTGTTTTGCCTTGTGCCTGAGGCGTTACATATCTTGTCTTTTGCGCCTCGTTTCCAAATAAAAATATTGGGACTGTGGCAAGTGTAGTATGTGCTGCTACTGTTAGCGCAGTTGAAGGACATACTTTGGCAAGCTCTTCGAGTGCAAGCAGAAAGCTTATGGTATCCTGCCCGAGTCCTCCATATTTTTCATCGATGGGAATTCCCAAGAGCCCCAGCTCCCCCATTTTTCTAATGTTGTCAAGATTGGGCCTGCCTGTCTCATCAAGCTCTTTTGCGGATTTTGCAAGCACACTCTTTGCGAAATCTCTGACCATATCCCGGATTTCTTTTTGAGTCTCAGTGAGCTTTAAAAGTCCTTCCTGCACAAAGACCGATTATATTGACCGAAATGCCTATAATCAAACGTGATTCTCCAAACCAACATGATAAAGTTCTTGCAAAGCCAGTTTAGCGACTAGATGTAATTTTTCCTCGCATGACAAGATTGATGGCTTCGGGATAAATCTCGCATTCCTTCTTGAAAACCTTTTCTGCAAGTGTCTCAGGCGTGTCACTATTTAAAACCTCAACCTTACCTTGCAGAATCACAGGTCCGTGATCATATTCAAGATCAGCAAAGTGAACAGTGGGCCCTGTTTCGGTCTCACCTGCTTTAATAACCGCTTCATGGACATATGACCCATAAAAACCCTTGCCACCAAATTTTGGGAGTAGTGCTGGATGAATGTTGAGTACTTTACCAAACCACTTGGGTGGAAAGAGATAAAGATGTACAAAGCCTGCCATTATTATCAGGCTAAAATCCCTCGGTTCTATTATGTGCGTAACGGCATTGGAGAATTCCTTATCAGTTTTAAAATCACGACGAGATACTACAGCAGTTGGAATATTATTTCCCTTTGCGATTTCTAGTCCGAATGCGGTGGGATTTGAACTTATTACCAGACTAATTGGCGCTAGCAGCTTGCCAATTTTCCTATACTCGATGAGATTTGCCAGTGTCCTGCCACGGCCTGAAATGAGGACGATTAACCCTTTTTGGGTGCTCATGAACACTTTAGATTCGTCACACGGTGACTCTAGCCCATTAGGCTGCCTGTTTGATCGCTTCTATACATCTGTTGCAAAGCGTTGGGTGGTCCATTGAGGTAGCAACCGAATCGGAATACATCCAGCAGCGCTCACACTTGGGAAATTTTGATTTTTCTACCTTGATGTACAACCCCTTACTAGGCTGTTCCTTACCTATTGTAACCTTCGAGACAACAAAAAACTCCTTCAGTTCATCTTTAAAGTCATTCAACAGTGTATTATCTTCAAATCCGAGTTCTATCTCTGATTCGAGAGAACTCCCTACTACCTTCTGTGCCCTAAGCTCCTCGATTTTTTTATTGACCTCGCCCCTTATCGCGAAGAGTTGTTCCCATTTTTTATAAAGAACTTCGTTTATTTCTTGTGCTTCCGGCCAGTCAGAAAGATGCACCGAGTCTTCCTTAGGACCCGTGATATGCTCCCATATCTCTTCTGTAGTATGAACAAGAATTGGAGCAAACAGTTTTGTCATGGTAACAAGTATCTTATAAAGGGCGGTCTGAGCGGAGCGCCTTGATCGAGAATTTCCGGGAAGTGTATAGAGTCTGTCTTTTATCATATAAAAGTAATTTGAGCTGAGTGTGACAACGCAAAAATCGTAGAGCCTGTGATATGCCTTGTACACCTCAAAATTGTCAAAATCACCGGTTACTTTTTTGACCAGTTTATTTAGTTCCAAAAGTGCCCAGGAGTCAAGCCTACATAGTTCAGTCTGAGCATGTTTTGACAGGTCAAGATCTGCTGTATTGGCAAGCATGAACCTGAATGTATTCCTGATTTTTTTATATTGCTCTGAATAACCTTCAAAGGTCTCCCATGTTACAAACATATCATCGGTGTAGTTAACCCCTGATACCCAGAGCCTCAATATGTCAGTGCCAAGCTTTTTCACCACCTCATCTGCCCTGACCATAAAACCTGATTTTGAAAATTTGACTCCTGTTGTAGCATCCTTTACCCATCCATGTGTGAGAACTGATTTGAATGGGCTAGCATCAACAGTCAGCACAGATGCTAAAAGAGAGACCTGAAACCATCCCCTGTGTTGATCGGTTGCCTCGAGATAAAGATCACTGGGAAAACTCAGTTCATGGTGTTTCATACAAACTGCTCTATGGCTTGCTGCCGATTCAAACCATACATCAAATATGTCCATCTCCTTTCTAAAACTCTCCCCCTTGCATTTACTACACTTGGTACCGCTAGGCAGTATTTGTCTAGGATCCGATTCGAACCATGAATCGCATCCTCCATTGGCAAGAATAAATTCCTTGACCGCCCTTATCGTTTCGAGAGTCAGCAGCACTTCATTGCAGTTTGTGCAGTAAAAGGCGGGGATTGGGACTCCCCATGTCCGCTGGCGTGATATGCACCAATCCGGCCTTTCCTCGAGCATGCTTGTTATTCTCGACTCACCCCACTGTGGAAACCATTTTGTCCTTGATATTTCCGCAAGCGCCTTGGATCTGCCTTCATTGTGATCCACAGATATAAACCATTGTTCAGTCGCCCTGAATATGACAGGGTCATGGCACCTCCAACAATGTGGATAAGAATGTGTTACTTTCCCGGCATCAAGAAGTATCTCTTTCTTCTTGAGCTTGTCGATTATGCGATCATTTGCCTTGAAGACCTGATCACCTTCAAATTCGCCCGCTTCCTTAGTGAAGCGACCATTTCTATCGACTGGGCTGAATATTTTAAGGCCCTGATCCAGACCAGTTCTATAATCCTCGAGACCATGCCCAGGAGCAGTATGCACAAGGCCGGTACCATCTGTTAGAGATACATAATTTGCCATTAAAACAGGGCACGTTTGATCGAAGAGTGGATGGTTGTACTTTATCCCTTCTAGTTCTTTCCCCCTGAATTTCTTGATTATCTTCTTTATGCCAAGCACTGGGGTGAGTTTTTCTACAAGCGCCTCACATATTACCCCTTTTCCACGTCCGTATTCAAACAGCACATAGTCATAGTGGGGATGGGCAACAGTCGCGAGATTTGCAGGTAGTGTCCATGGTGTTGTTGTCCAAACTACAAGATCAAAGTCTCTGTCTGTTGGAAATCTTACATAGATTGAAGGTGACTCTTTCTCCTTGTATTCGAGTTCGGCATAAGCAAGAGCGGTTGTGCAATTTATGCACCAGTGAATAGGTCTATTTTGCCTATATATGTGGCCTTTTTCGAATAGTTTCTCAAAGACCTCAATTATCGCTGCTTCGTATTCAGGGTTCAAAGTAAGATACGGATTATCCCAGTCACCCAAGACTCCGAGTGCTATGAACTGCTTTCTCTGTATGGTTACATACTTTCTAGCAAATTCGCTGCAATGAGATCTTATTTCATGAGTAGGTAAATTCCCGTGTTCCTTCAGGACCTTAAGTTCTATCGGCAGTCCGTGACAGTCCCACCCTGGAACATAGGGGGAATAGAACCCACGCATTGTCTTGAATTTGACGAAAGCATCCTTGAGTATCTTGTTAAGCGCAGTTCCAAAGTGCACATCGCCATCTGCATAGGGGGGCCCATCATGAAGCACCCATTTTGGACAATTCTCCCTCTTTTTCAGCACTTTTTTGTAGATGTCCATTTTCTTCCATTTTTCCTGGATTTTGGGCTCAAGTGAGGTGAGATTGGCCCTCATAGAAAATTTTGTCTGTGGTAGATTCAGTGTCTTTGCATAGTCCATAAACAAGGGGTTAGAATACCAGAAAATAGCCCTAGTTTCAACGGCGAAAACCCCGATTCAGAAATTGCTCATCTTCTTGAAAGTGCCTTTCGGAAGCCCTTCTTGGCTTCCCGAGGTGTACCTGCTGTTTGTGAAACTGGGTGGTTCAACGAAT
>SBBU01000274.1 GCA_005239585.1 Planctomycetaceae bacterium | reverse complement strand
CTTTTATACATAGAACATCACTCTATATAATTTATGACGTAGATAGACTACTTTTTACTTTCCTCGTTAAAAATCAAGTATAGCTTTTTACTTTGACCTTTCAAAGGATTATATTGCCAAATTATTACATCAACCTGCCCGATTATGGAATAGTTTAGGAGTCGTACTCATAACCAGTGGAAACAAAAGTAAGCTAAGGTATGGATTTGTACACCCCCCAGTTATTTTCGGAAATGGATCGCATGAACAGGCTACCTGGGATAGCGATCGTGTTGATCTTAATTTTGATGTCTTGATTTAGCTTTGTGAGCTCTTTAACAACGTTTGCAGAATTTTCAAGAGAAACATACTTACTATTAGGATTCGCGGGGTCGCGAGTATACAGAAAGCCACCATCTGCATTATTAATTATCTTAGGGTTAATGAGCCTTGTATTTGGCATGCCATCAGAAAGCAGGTAGATCGCTATTTCACCCTGCAACGTAGCCTTTTGATCCCTCATAATATTGAGTGCAAGGGCAGTTGAATCATATATATTTGTCGCGCCTCGTGGATAAAGGACGTTCAAGAGATTAAACGCCTGATTCATTGATGTATCATTTAATTCAATTAGCTTTGAGTTCATGCCCCCATAGTCATGATCAAAGTAGACAATATTAAACATCTTTAATTTTGTCGATAACTTGAGGGCTTTTTTTATCTCGAATTTCAGGACCTCCCATTTGGTGTAGAGTCCTTGCCAATCCTTCTTGAGCGTTATGCCAAGCTTTTTGGCCAGTTCCAGGTCAGGTTGATACCCTGAAAGCCCCTCATACATTGAACCTGACATATCGATAAGAAATATAATGTTTTCTGCTGTTATAGGATTTCCAAAGAAATCATCTCCACCACCGCCACCTCCCCATGGAGGCGGTTTTATGGTCGTAATAAATGTAACAGGAGGACCTGTCTGATTCTCCTTGTCAACAGGTACAGCTACTATTTTGTAATCGCCTGGAGTTGTAAACGCGAATGGTCTTGTGTTATCACCACCATCGGGTGTCGTGAAATAATCTGTACCCTTTGGCACACCATTTAGAAACCATGTCACACCGCTTGCATTGTTGTTTGAATCAGTAACTTTAACTTTATACTCCTGCGTAACATTTCCTGAGGTAGTAAGCTCAAGTGTTGTATTATTCGACGGACTAATTGGTAGAGCGATTGGAGGCTGGTTATCGATGCCAGGCGGCGGGGGTATTGGGGGTCGCACAAAACCCGGGTTTCCAATTTCGATGGGCATAGGTCCTTCAAGATCAACACAGCTGAGATATTCTGCACCGCCACGACTGAAGAATACTGTAATATCATCAAAAATAGGTGTTGCCAAGAGAGCTGTTCCTGTCGGATTTTGGATACCCGTCCTGAATTTTAATTGATATTTAATCTGCCTTGATTCATCTAAGTAGAGATTAGACGTGTTGCTGAAAAACTCATTCCTGAATGGCCCTAACCTTTTAGAACCATGAATTATAGATACTTCGCATATGCTATCTGATAAATACCCGTTAGCATCCTGCAAATATTGCGGAGACATCTTCTGTTGTGGTAAACTGTTGTAATTGTACATCACTGGCTTTAGCCTTGGACCGCCCTCTGAATTTGTACCTTTCTCATAGTCTTCAGCGTAGGATGTCCAGTTTAGACCGAGAATCTTGATCTTTGCTGATACAGACTCGACAACCTCCGGGCTAACCGGAAGTTTGGCCATAGTTCTGCCGGTTTGCAAAATTATTGTGTCTGATGTAAAGATGCCATCCGTCGGATCTGAATCAACCGACCTGTAGTAGCGCCCGCTGTTGAATATTTCAGTGGAGCGGTTTATGCCTACATCATAGTTATCAGCCCAGAAGTAGAATTCATCTATGGTGGCATCAGCAAAGTAAGATCTGAATGATGGCACACAAGTCCATGCGTATTCACCCCCTATTCTTATCGTGCTCCCTAGAATTTTTGAAAAATCTAGCATGTAGAGCGGACTTGTCTTGAGAGATACAAGGTCCTGAATGTGAATATTACTTAGGTCTGTGTTTGGCAGTTCCTTTCCATTAACGAGTATAGTAAGCTCTTTGGGGGCGCCGATCTTGCCTGCCACGGTAATGTGCATCCACTCGTGATCCCTCATTAAATTGGGTCTGCCGTCATCTCCAGTGAATCTATCGTGCCTCCATTTGGTTTCGAACTTATGGTTGGCATCGCCTGGATTTCCACAATAATTACCGCTGGCAGGATGGTTTGCACAGTATGTCTCAAAATTGTGGTTGAGAGTAGGCGTCATCGTTCCGAGACCACCCCTCAAGTCAAGAGGGAGAAATTTAACTTTGCCGCTTGCATCCTTTCTGTAGGTGAGGGAACCAAAAAGCCCGAGCGAATTTCTCCGTGCCTTGGAGGCTGAAACAATCTGAGCTATATTCTGTGTCCTATTGTTATATGTGCCAGCATCGATATTCCACGGGTCTTCCCACCCATGGTAGCTCGGGAAATAAAAGAGCCCGAATGACGGTGTAATATAAGGGACGACATCAATTATTCGCCACATGAAATAATTGTTTGGATAGGTAGAGTAAGTTAGATCAGAGAAAGAGAGAAACGCCCTGACCTTAGGAGTAAGCTCAGGATAAAAGTTTGGTTTTATCCAGAATGACGCTACAAAGCTGTCTCTAAAAAAGGGAGTCTTGTATCCAATTGCAGAGTTGAATTCAAAATAGGCCCCATCCACTCGCAGATCGCTTGGAGAATAATAGTAAAAGCGCTTCCCGTCACCATGTTTGTATGTCCTGCAAAGTCTGAATCTCTCACCATTTACTGATGAATAAGGGGATAGACTTCCCTCTGTCCTGTCTTTGAAGTTCTTTTCACACTCGCTACTCCCCGGGAACAGGCCTATTGGCTTGCAATGTTCAATTCCATCTGAATGATAATTAGCAACATGATCAAAGCGAAAATGACTAACTATATTAGCATCGAGCTCCTTAACAGCCGGTGGTGATCTGACTGCATTTGGAAATGCACCAGTCATAATATTTGGTGCAAGTGTCGTATAGAGGGCTCCTTTTGCCAGGGACTGGCCACCATAGTTTGAGCTAAGAGCCAGATAACCCGAGTAATTGTTCTCAAATGGGGCATTTCCATTATCGACCTCAGGACCTGTCTCAACCGCCTTGCCGTTATTGGTCATCGGATCTGACTTGCGATCTCCAAATTCACCCCTGTGAAATCTCGCTTGATCCGATTCGTAATAGACATCGTACAACTTGACCATTGTATTGATTTTCTTTCTGGCCATAATCTGATGATCCTGATCAGACACATCAGACGAAAGAACCAGTCCCAGAGACTCGATCTCAAAATATCCCATTGGCAGGAAGCAAAATTCTGTAGAATTCACAATCAAATCAGTCTTGTCTACAAGCATGTGGAGTGTCTTGTTCTGATTCAGTTCGTTCAGATGAAGATTGGGATTGAAATTTGCCTTGAGTACATCGGCCATTGCCTGTGAGGCCATTCGCCTTTGTGCAGTAGAGGGTATAGTTAGCGACGGCTCTGGTAATTTTACATAATTTTTTGGCATTACAGTCTGCGTGTACTGAATCTTTGAAAAATCCTCATCAAAATAGATGTTGCGATTGTCAATTAGGACACCTCTGTCAACAAGATAATCCACAAACTTGTTGAACTGTGCCCAAGACCTAAAGGGTCCGCCGAATGGGAGTTGAGCATAATCTATATTCACTGGAGAGACAGCCTTTGTTCTGCATGCGATTATCTCGTCTGCTATCGCCTGAGCAGGAAATCCTTGAGCGTTGTTATCTGATCCGTCAACAAATGGCTGTGTCATGTATATCGATCCTATCTGCGACTGCATCTGAGTCGATGGAAGATACAAATATTTATGTCCCATCCAGTAGTAGAATATATTGCGAGGCTCACCCACTTTGGGATTCATTATGAAGAAACCCTGAAGACCTGCAATGAGACAAGTCAACACTTCTTTCGAGGCAGTGTTTACATTCACAGGTGCCCGCTCTACTAACTCTATCCACTGCGGATTGAGTGCATCGTAACTTGTTATCCCAAGCGACTTTGTATCAGGATGAAAACACATGACAAATGGCGGTTGAACAGTGAGACCCCTAAAAACCCTTGCATAAGTGTTTAACGGTTCAAAAGAATGATTTCCATATCGATAGATGGGACCTTTTGCATCCCATGGCCTGTTATAGCTAATCGGATAGCTCCCCTTGGCTATCTCGTGACTTGAAAGGGGCACAGGCATAGCAACAGAAGGATTTTTCCATGAATTGGTTGTCACATGATCCTTGAAGCGGTTAAATAGATCAATCTTCCCCCCCACTGCCTTTAAAAGCTCGTATTTGTTCTGGTATCCACCTGATGGTCTATTCTTGAGGGTTTCCTCTCCAAGTTGAATGTTAGTAATCCCGACTTGTCTGCCAAGGGTATTAAGAATTCTCACTAGCGTCTTGTTCATAGCATGGTCTTTTGGCAGGGTTGTTCCATCATTTACATTTATCTGACCTTGGGTGTCTGAAATTTTAAGCTTAAAGACATCATCTGAAGAGGTTTTCCCTGATATATGCTGCTGCTTTGAGCCTATCTTAATCGATTCTCCTGCAAATGAAGGTTTTAGAGCATCCTCAAGCAGCGTTGTTACACTCTCTCCATATCTCCAACTCTGATCAATCTCATCTCCCCTTAACCAGCCGCGCTCGATTGTTTCATAGATCCTTGAAACCGCCGACTCGACACCACTTCTTGCAGCAAACTCTGCTCTGGATACAAAATAGTAACTTGACGAAACCGACCTCTCTGCAGTCGCAGCCATAAGGAAAACAACCGCCAGCAGCCACACAAGGGCCAGCACCCAGATAACAACGACAAGAACGATCCCTTTCATATTATCTCTTCAAATATATAAATGCGGATTGCACATAATTTATGACGTGAACAAAACAGATTTTATTGCAAAATTCAAACCACTAATAAACTTTACTTGGATCTATTAATAACCGAAGTTTAAGTATATGAGAAAATTTGTCCTCGTTTACTTGCTTTTATCTGCCTTCATATGCGGAAGATATGCGCTGCTTGGCAAGACGCCCTACCCCACTGACTGGCTTGAGCTGGAGCAGGGCAAGGTAGATACATATGACAAGCTCAAACACTCGCGCAACTTTGACTGCATTTTCACGCTTTGCATGGCGAATGAACATTACAACAAGGCGCTGAAGAACGGCGAGTTCATGTTTTGGAATCCTTTTATATTCTGCGGCGAGCCCGCTTCCAATATTGCCATGATTGAACCTGTATATCCGCTGCAATTTATCTTGCATTATGTATTTTCAAACGAGACTGCCTATCTGCTATTTATCTGGATTCATTTACTGCTTGGCATGATCTTTATGCATCTACTGCTCACAAAGTTTAATTTGGATCACTGGTGCGCATTTTTCGGTGCCATCACGTGGACACTCTGCTCTTATAGCGGGTCTTGGCTGGCATGGATGCACATACCTGCTACCTCATGTCTCCTGCCACTCTGTCTTTATTTACTAAAGCTTGCACTTGATGCGCGATCTATAAAGCTTCTCCTTCTTGCTGGAGCGGTGAATGGACTCCTCATAATTGTGAGCCATCCGCAAATGTCACTACTTGTTATGATTTTTCTATTGATCTTCACTGCAATCGCAAACCTGCGCTATGCCTTCATTTTCCTCATTGCATCGGTTGGCGCCGCAGCAGTCACATTGCTGCCAATGGTCGAGACTGTAATGAACGGCAGCAGAACGCTTGAATCTACAAAGATCTCTTTTATGAACGCCATTTTGACCCTGCCAAGTTTATTCTTCCCAAGGGTCGTCCCATCTCCAAGTGATCGTGTACCTCTCGATCAGCCACAGGAATTCCTGAATCTCAGAAATAATCTCGTGGAGTACAGACTTTACTTCGGACTCTTGGCATTCTTGCTTGTGCTTTTTGCCATCAAACGCCTAAAATCAGTCAAGTTCTTTTATTACTTTGCCGGGTTCTCTCTACTGCTTGTTCTTCTGGAACCCATTACCTCGCGAACTCCCATTGGCAGTTATTTGATTGCACCGCGCTGGCTATATCTTTTCTCATTTTGCGGCTCGATACTTTTTGCCTTTGCAGCACAAGATTTCTTCAAAGACACATCTGCTTACATGAAAAAGCTCAAAAGAGCAGCGATTGTAGCAACGATTCTATTCCTGGTCATTTCTCTATCAGTTATTGCATTCCGCCTCATGGGATTTATGGACTATGAAAAATCGAAATCGATGGGGAAACTCGTCCAGTCAGCAAGACACCTATTAGGAAACTACGACATTGCTCTCAACTCGATACTCCGCGATGAAGCGCTAGCAATCGTGGGGCTTGTAGCCGTACTTTATTTTGTGAAGAGCAAATATTTCAAGACTATTTTTGCCACTGCCATCTTATGCGACCTTCTGCCACTCTTTTTGAGCTACAACCATATGTATGAACCAATCTCAAATCAACCAGAATATGTCAAGTGGGCAAGTTCAGGAAGGGCCCTGGCAAATGTACCCAAGGATGTAACGGGGCACACAGCAAATACCATTGCTCTCTTTGGCAAAGAGGACATTGGAGGGTATGAGGCCATTGGAGTGAGACGCTATTTCAATTTCTGCCAAGAGTTTTTTGGTATAGAAAAAGACCCAAGAATGGTCACAGTAGAGCCAACCAAGTCAAAATTTTTAGACGTGCTCAATGTGAGGCACATAATTACATCAAAAGAACTGCAAGGTTTCAGGCAGATTAGTTCATCAGATGGTATAAAAATCTATGAAAATGATGGAGTCCTCCCAAGAGTATTTGTAACAGGTTCATTCCTAGTCTGCAAAAGTGATGAAGAGCTCATTAAGTTCATGAAGAGCTCCGAGTTTGATCCGTCCAAATTAGTTGCATTAGAAAAAGATCCCGGCCAACCTGCAAGTCAGGATGTAAAGTGGAACCTGCTACAGTTAAAACAGTCAATGAACTCGATTGACATTAAAGTAGAGTCAAACAAAGAGGCTCTTCTCTTTATTTCAAATACATTTTATCCGGGCTGGCAATGTCAGGTGAATGGCAAGGAAACTGATGTTTTAAGGGCAAATTTCGCGTTTCAAGCTGTGAAGATCCCGGCAGGCAATAGCGAGGTCAAGTTTAGTTTCTTGCCACAATCCTTCGTTG
>SBBU01000029.1 GCA_005239585.1 Planctomycetaceae bacterium | reverse complement strand
CCCTCTCCCCTAAATGTTCTAACAAAATTATAGGCGGAGAGGGTTTTTTGTTAAACTTTTTATGTCCACCCGCACCCCACACACTTTGTAACGGTTACAGACTCATTGAAGATTGACATAGAAACACAAAAATGTTTTTATTTAGGATATAATGATAAAGCATACAGCTTTATTTTTATCACTTTTAATTGCAGCATCAGATCCTTGGTCGATTCAGCAGGATAAGCTTCGAAAAGGAGATTACAAGTCAACGGAAATCACAGGAAAAGACACCAAGGCGCTTGTACTTGTAGATAAACGTCTTTATGACAAGATTGCCAACGATCTAAATGCCTATATTAAAGCTGCAATGGATCGCCGCAAATTCACAATCACAGCTCATCCTGTAGATGGCATTGATGACTGGCAGCCGGCAAAGGTACGAGAATATGTCCAAAAACTTCACAAGGAATATTCGAAACTGGAAGGAATTCTCTACGTAGGAAACATAAAGCTTCCATCATTCTTCATGCCTCGTGGTGATCAGACATCAACGCGACTTTGGCCAAGATACTATGAAGACCTGGACATGCTGGCCGAGCAGAGGATGAAACCGGGAGCCAGCGTCAAAGACATGCCAACAGGTTGCAAAGACTTTAAATGGAAAGATGTTAGACCACCAAAGCATGACTTTGACTGGGTTGAGCAAGGTCTAAATATGGGGCCAGAGCTCTGGGCTTCATTCCTCCCTGTTGGTCATAACACTAAAGGCAGAAACAATTATGATGGATGGGCAGAGCAGTTAAAGCCATTCTTTAAGAAGGTCCTAAACTTTTACAAAAATCCATCTTCATTTGGTCGAGCGCTCTATTTGGTTTCCAACGACCTTAATGATCCTGCACAGCTAGAACCAGTCTGGAAGGCCGTAGGTCCAAAGAATATAGATTTCTATGCAATTAATGAAAGTGCCAAGGATGATAATGGAAAAAAGCCACCACGCGGTGGCAACGATCTCATGGGGGGCAAATATGTCCGTGCGCCAATGGAAAAATATGATTCATTAAAGGCTTTTTTAGAGTATGCGAAAAAACTACCCAAGATCGGTGAAGGCTGGCAGAAATCGGACGTTTTCTTGCGTCATATGAATGAAAAACTGCATCGCATCGTATGGTGGAATGTCCACTCTAATGAAACCTTATCGATAATCTCTTCCGGTTCAGCAAAAACAATTAAACAAGGTGGACTAATTGCACTGGTGACAGGCTGTTCAGTTGGAGGATTTTCTCAACCAAACTCATCCAGTCATGTAGATACAAACTGTACTGTGGAAGGTAACTTTCTTACAAGCATAGTTTATGGAAATTCAGCATTTGTAGCAGCCACAGGCTGCCCTCACAATAGGGTGAGTAACGATGAATATGAGCCGCTTTTTGAGGAAGTTTATAACGGCGGCTATCTTGGTATGGGACACAAGAAGCAAATGCTCAAGCAGGAGAAAACGAACCACTGCTGTTATGAACTCAGAGGGAGACATGAAATTCTGATCGGCGATCCTTTTGTAGACGCATCAGAATAAGATATTCAAATCCCAATTCCACAATCTTAACGGATCAAATTTCAAAGCCCTTTGGCGTTGGCGATTTGCTTACTTTAAACCGTTTATTACAACCTTCATCTCTGGAATGAGTTTCATTAGCTCTTCCAACTCACTCCCAGTCCTGGCAAAGCCCTTTACAAGCTGCGGATATTGCTTCATCAGGATCTCTTGACAGCCCGGTTCGTTGCGCCTACCCTTGTGATTAGATTTGTTGCAGAATCCGCACTTGAGTTTCAGGGCCATAATACAGTTGTCACAACATTTATCATCAGTAGGCACGCCGTACTTTGAGGTGTCATACTCATCCGCAAGTCCGAGCCTTGCATGTCCAAACTCATGCAACAGAGTGCCAACATGCCAGTGTGATGGTCCAAATGGGATGTTTGTACCGCCATTAGGAATGCCTGAAAAGTCCTTGTCGTAGACAAAGTCACCATTTGTAGAACCGACATCAAACGTGACTGATTCAAGGTACATAGTTCCACCTGTTATTTTTGCAAGATTGCTCGACATCTTCTTCACTTGTTCTGCGAGCTTCTCGACATCCTGTTTCTTAAGCTGCTGCTTTACACCAACTTTAAGAGTTAGCGGAACAAGGAGTTTTTGCACCTCATCTTTAATAGCCTTTTCAAGATCCTGCGCCTTCTTTGATTTCGAATCTATTTTAAGCGCTTCAGCGGTGTGCTTCTTTGCAACTGACAAGAGCCCTTGCTCTTTACACCATTGGGCAATATTGCATTGATCGTCCGCACTGTCAGTTTTAATCTTTTCAAGCTTCTCCTGATAAATTTCAAACCTACTCTTGTTACGCGAATGCTCCTTTATCTCCGACTTTTTAACTGTAATTTCGCCGTCAAATGTCTCGAGCTTCAATTGCGTCTTGGTTTCAGAGACGAGCTTACCCTCTATGACTCTCCCGTCCTTGAGAGTAATTACGTCAGCAAACGTTGGTATGATAGATAGGATTACAATTTGAAGACTTACTAATGACCTAATGAGCATACCATTAAATGTAATATAGGTGACACAAGGCTTCAACCATTTTCGTAGAAATGACAAATGAAAACGTGTAAAATGTCGGAAATAGGATACGAAAATTCCGGGAGGAAAAGATGACAAGATACATTGTTCTAACT
>SBBU01000189.1 GCA_005239585.1 Planctomycetaceae bacterium | reverse complement strand
TGTAATTGTTAAATTATGTGTGCTCGAGCTTATAAAATGAAGATTTACGCTCGAGAAATGGATTTTAAAACTTTTCCCACACATTTTTGAACAATTACAGCGAAATCGAAGCCTTGCTCATCATTCATTCTGTCCGTATATTATACTGCACAAGGCATGAAAAGTATTCGCCAAGAGTGATGAAATGAGCCGATTCGATTGCGTGATTGTTGGATCTGGGATAATTGGGTCAAGCATTGCCTTTTACCTTGCTAGGGCAGGCAAGAAAGTAGCCCTGGTAGAGAAATCGGAGTTTGGCAAAGAGGCATCATTTGCGGCAGGGGGGATACTTACGCCAGTCAACATAACTGAATATCCACCTGAGCTTGCCAGCAGGTGCGTGGCGGCTGGCAGGAGTTATCGATCGTATTTGGATGACCTCAAGGCGTTTTCAGATATCGATCCCGAATATATCAAGTCAGGCTCGATTTTTTTGATCAAAGATAGCGAGGACGAGACATGGGTTCGCAAGCTGGAGGAGACTAGTCAACGTTTGAATGTAAAATGCCACAGATTGGATCAGGGCGAGTTGAGGAAGATCGAACCAAATGTGAGCCATGAAATGGAGGGTGCGCTTTTCATGCCTGATATTTATCAGGTCAGGAACAACAGGCTGATGAAACTCCTCGAAGAGGCCTTGAAAAAGCTTCAGGTTGACGTGTTTACAAATACGGCTGCATCTGAGGTATCGAGGAGCGAGGTCAGGACAGGAGGCAAGACATTTCAGGCGGAGAATGTCCTTGTCGCGGCAGGGGCATGGTCGGGGCAGCTCGTGCGCGTGCAGGTGAAACCGATAAAGGGACAGATGCTGGTGGCAGATGCGCCGCAAATGCTCAAGGCGGTCATTTATCACAAGGGCCAGTATCTTGTGCCGCGTGCCGATGGAAAGGTTCTCATTGGAAGTACAATGGAAGATGTTGGTTTTGACAAAACCATTACAGTTGAGGCTATGAATCGCCTGACTGGCGTAGCTATATCAATCGTCCCTGAGATCAGGAAATATCCAATTGTTAAATCATGGGCAGGACTTAGGCCGGCGGGCACAAGCAGGCTTCCAACTGAGACCCGAGTCGATGGAGTCATGGTAGCCACGGGTCATTACCGCAATGGAATCCTCCTTGCACCGCTGGCTGCATCTGCTATAGTTACCGAATTAACCGGCAAGCGGATATTTGAGTAGATCCAAACCCGGCTACTTGCTCTCCGTTTGGTACTCAAAAATGAATATTGGAAACTCTTTCTCCAGATCAGATTTTGTTAACCTCGTCAAATCTGATTCGCTTCGATCCAGAGGTGCAAGGTCAACATTGACTGCGATATAGCTCAGTAGTTTTTTAGTGTCAGGAATTCGTAGGCTGTAACAACCTGCTTTTCTTATTCCCGTATCAATCGGGTCTGGATAGACTGCCTTGACATATCTGTCTCCTGTGGCCGGCTTTAGGACAGGAATTTTGACATTATCCCATTTGTCAATGTTACCTAGTGGATGGTGTTCGAGTTTCATGTCGTACAAGAGGTTCCATGTGGCAGCAATTGGTACATGGTATACAAACTGAGAGCCAACGGAGGTGTTAATTCGATTATTCGATCGGGTCGAGAGATATATAGCCAGTTCTTCACAAAGTGGTAGGAATGCTATTTTCCCGGGCCACCCATTGTTCCACTTGTCATGCCAATCACTTGTAAAGAGTATTACCTTTCCAGCTCCGGTGGACTTTTCAATCATAGCTGGGTGCTTCTTGGCATCATTGAATGACAAGAGCACTTGAGAATTCTTGTCAGCAGTCACCTTGTAGAACTGAAAAAAGATTATTTTCTTTGAGAGGAGGGAATTTTCAGGCATGTCAGCAAAAGGTTTAAATATGGTGTGTTTGGTGATCTCTTTAAAACCAAACTGCCCGTCATGTTTTTCGCTCCCGGCTATATCTTCAAGTTTTGCTGGGAGTATTCCCTTTCCTTCATCAAAGAGTCTCTTGTTATAGTCATCTTTTTTCACTTTACTGCCAAGAGTTATAAAAAGTCCGCCGCCTTGTTCTACATAGTTCTTTAGCGCCTTTGCGAGCTCCTCTGAAACAGCACTAACATTTGACATGACTAGACAATCATAATTAAAGAGTTCATCGCTCATTAAATATTCAGTGGTTACGACGGAACATTTAAATCCAAAGCTCGCATCATTTTTGGGATCGAGCGCCATCTTGAAACAACCTGTCTCTGATTTGCGCCAATCCTTGTAGTCTCCATCGATGAATAGAACATTAATATGGGGTTTTACATCGACGGTCAGATAGCGTTTGTCATCAATTTGTAAGGAATCAGATGCAAGCTCTGCCCTAATGATATGAGGTATGGCTTTGGAGAATTTAAAAGAAAAGGGATAGAGAGTTTTTTGAGCTGCTACTAAATTAATTTTTGCCTCTAGCTTCTCCTTACCTTCATCATTCTCGATATGTAGTGAAAGGTTAATGTCCTTTACTTGATTATCTGCCAAGTTATGAACTTCGACGCTTATAGCGGCCTCTTCTTTAGTTGTTGCAATCGGTCTTGACATTCTTAGGTCTGTGATCGCATAATTTTTTTGCTTGCCGCTTCCAACATCTATGATATAAACCTTGATTCCATCTGTGGTGGTTAAATCTCTTAGGATTCCACTGAATTCAGCATAATTCTTGTCCGTATCTGTTAACCAGCCTCT
>SBBU01000092.1 GCA_005239585.1 Planctomycetaceae bacterium | reverse complement strand
TTTCAGTATGAACATCCTTTATTCTTCGCGCACAAGAAAAAAACTATTCGAAGTAACAACCGGGGCCAAGTGGGCGCCGTTTGAAAGGCTGATGCAAGAGTCAGATTTTATAACTATCAACTGCCCTTTAACAAATGAAACACATCATCTTATAAGCAACAAAGAGTTCAATCTAATGAAATCAACAAGCGTTCTTGTAAACACCGCAAGGGGCCCTGTCGTCGATGAAAATGCTCTCGTCATCGCATTAAAGAAAAGAAAAATATTTGCGGCAGGGCTTGATGTTTACGAACATGAGCCTTCTGTTACCAAAGCGTTACTTGAACTGGAAAATGTTGTACTTTTACCGCACATTGGAAGCGCCACTGCAGAAACTCGAAAATCCATGGCCAACATTGCAGTTCGAAATCTATTGAATATCCTTGAGGGCCGCGAACCCCTCTTTAGAGCAGTTTAAAACTGAAAAGGTCGAATATTAAGATGTGGCAGGCTTTTTTCAACGCATTTTTGGAAAAAAAGAGGGGCACAAAGAAGCAGATCCCGATTCCGTAATTGATCTCCTAGTCGCCCAGCGAGAGATAGCGCTCGTAATTGGTCAAAATGTGGAATTTGAAAGCGTTACCTCTCAAACATTTGAGATAATCTCTCCGTTCTTTGGCCATTCACCCTCATTTCAGGTCATAGCAAAAAATGGCCACGGAATGACTGCAATTGCCAGCTATTCTGAGGGACAATTCCGCACAAGTGAGGCGGTTCGATCAGAGGAGATAGTAAATATGGCTTTTAGACAAGGGAGAGTAATCTCAGCTACAGAGGGAGACCGCCTTGTAATCACCGCTCCAGCTGGTCAAGAAACAGTTTGGTCGATTCAAACCAGCATAGAAGGAACTCCAGAGGCGAAATCTAGGCTAATCTCTCGCTATATGCACTATATGGAGGAACTCTCGAAATTTATTGGACTGGCCATCAAGACGCCTGAACTCTATACAAAAGCTACCAGAGACGTACTAACAAAGTTTGGAAATCGACAGTATTTTAACGATCAGCTAAAGGTATTATTCACAACTTCAAAAAGATATGGAGATGATCTCTCGCTTGTTTTAATTGATATTGACCATTTCAAGAAAATCAATGACACATCCGGTCATTTGGCAGGAGATTATATACTGTCGGAGGTGGCGAGAATTATATTGCGTCAGGCAAGAGAGCATGTGGATCAAGTCTTTCGCTACGGTGGTGAGGAGATCGCGATTATTCTTCACAGAACATCATCTAATGGCGCACTCGGATTTGCCGAAAGAATTAGAAAGAAGATTGAGCAGTCAATTTTTAGATTCGATGGCCAGCAAATAAAGACTACAGTAAGTGTTGGAATAGCTCATCTTAATGGCCACCAAGACCCGACAAGCTTGATTCAAGATGCAGATAGAGCCCTTTACAAGGCTAAAGAATCGGGACGAAACCAAACTATCATCCTTGAGTAAGACCGGGTTGTTACTTTTTTGGTTTATCGTTAGTTATAATTTCTTCGTCTGGAGGTTTGATTGGCGTGACCATCTTACGAGTTGCCCTCTTGAGGAAAAGTATGGCAAAGCATGTATCAGTAACAACATCCTGCACCTTCCACGACCCATCTGCATTCTGATTTTTTAACAGATAATCAGCGCCTTCCCAGTACCAATCGTGATCGCCGAATTTTTCCAAATTGAGCATCGCTGCAGCTCTTTCGAGGCCATAAAGATAATAGTAATGCCACACAGTGACTTTATTTGGATTCTTATCAACGGCAAAGTTTTTGCTGACCCACTCGGTTCCATTTTTTAAATATGAATCTTTCTTGATCTCTTCTTTCAGAAGGTGTTTGTAGCTCGCCAAGGCACCCAGACCGCCGACTGACATTGAACCATAACTAATCTCACTGGGATTGATGATATTTTTATTAGAATCCTCTTGTTGAGTTCCGCCTGTATTAGGATCTTTAACAACAATTTGGTGCTTGTAATTCCACCCTCCATCTTTATTTTGGCATTGTTCCCAGCACTCCTTGGCAAACTTTAGGACCTCAGGATCGATTTCTATGTTAGCCTCTGTACATGCGCGAAGTCCTAATGCAGCGTACTGTGTGTTGGAGTTATCTCCTTTATCTTTTCCTCCCCAGCATTGCCTTTGAACAGTTATCTTTTTTAGTTGCTCTTGCTTCTTTGGATCTCTATGTGTGTCAAATGGACTTTCAACGGGTGTCATGTCTTTCCACCCTCTTCCCAAGGATTTGATAGCATAGCTCCATTGACCGTTCTTGCACTGACTATCTACTAAGGATTGAGCGCAATCCGCTATACGTTCTTGAAAGCGCTTTCGGTCATAGCCCAGCCACATCACAGCCTCCACCGAGGTCCTATAAGTTGTTTTCTCATACGGGGTGGTGTTCCAGACTTTTGTCATCAATGTGTTAAAGGTTGCATTCTTTTCATTCATGCCACTATGAACGAGCGTATAGAGTATCAACTCTTCAGCCTTTTGAACTGCATTATCTGGTTTGAATCCTAGTGCAACATTTTTAAAGTAGAGCTCTGTTTGATCATGCAACCACTTGGCACCCTTGTATATCGCCGCATTGACCTGCTTCTCCTTCTCTTTTAGCTGATTTTCATCGGGTTGTTTGTTATCTTGCTGTACCATCGCCAGCAAGCAGAAAGTGAATACAAGGGCCAAAAGCTTATTTAACATAGTCCTATCTATAATGACGAATAATCCGGGCTTTTTGTTGCACCTCACAAAGCTTGCCATATCTTTTCGAGTCTAACAACACGATTAGCATTCAGCTTATATGATAGCTTAACTTTAATAAAGTGTTCAGGGTAACGCAATGAGAGCGATACCAAGTGATATAAACATGATTGCTTGTGCTCAAAAAAAGCATCACCGGTGATGCTTTTTTTCTTGTGTTTGTGTATAGGGGTACATCTAAAGGCACAAGTTTCTTTCTAAGATCGGAAGGCTGAGTCTGGAGATTTCAAGTGCCAAATCTAATTGCATTATAAGTTATTGCAACAGGCCTAGTTATTAAAGCCCCCCAGAACTGCCAAGAAAAGTTGACACCCACCCTAATAAAACGCAGCAAAATGCCAAAACAGACCATCTTTAGCTGGCATGATCCTTGCTTAATAATAGTAGATTTAATGAGGTGTGAAATGAAAAAAATGATGGTGGTTATGGGGATGATGATGGGATTTATTGCCCTTCTCCCGGTCAATCTTAGTGCACAGTGAGGGAAGAAAAAAGAGAAGGACGGTGTCCTTCAGAATAATCAAGGCAGTGAAAATTCGCCAGTAATTGGGATCCCCAGACCTGAAAATAAAGGTCATGATTGTGACAAGCAGATTGAGTGGTTCAAGCAGTATAAGGAATACCTAAAGTGCTGCCTAGCGTACGAGAAGGACTCGAAGAACTGCGAAAACATCAAGGCTTGGATGAAATGGTGCGATGACGGCTTGAACCAGCTTGGTTCCAGCAACAATAACAAGAGCGACTGCCATAAAAAACATGACGACAGAGAGGATGATGATAATGGAGCGCAGGTCGAATGGTTCAAAAACTGCAAGTCATACCTTAACAATTGCCTTGAGCAGGAAAAGGATCCGGCAAAGTGTGCAAACATCAAGGCATGGCTCAAGTGGTGTGATGATGGGCTAAAGAACGCAGGCTGCAAAAAAGATGATTTCCAAGAGCGCAAGGAGCCGCGCAGACAAGAGGACGATAAGAAACATTGTCACAAGAAAGATAATGATAGGGGCAAGAGGGATTGGAAAGATGACAGGAAAGAGAAAAGAGATGATAGAAAAGATTGGAAGGATAACAGAAAAGACGACAAAAAAGAAGAGTGCCACAAGAAACAAGACGACAACAACGATCGCAAAGACAAGAAAGATCATTGCCACAAGAATAAAGAACATGGTAACAACGGACTAGGAAACGGAATCGATCAGCAGCCGCCCGGAAAGCCTCCAATAAATGACGGCCAAGGTACTTCAAAAGGAAATCCGGGAAACAAAGGACATGGAAAGATTGATCATGGAAACGGGAAAGGAAACAACGGAAATCACGGGAATAATGGCAAAGGAAATCAAGGAAATGGCAACAACGGAAATAAAGTGAAAGGGAACAATGGGGTTGGTAACGGAATTGATGCTCAACCCAGAGGCAACCCACCGATAAATGATGGAAAGGGCACTTCAAAGGGAAATCCGGGGAACAAAGGGCACGGAAAGAAAAAGTAACCTGTACTGATCGCCATATGCCATCTAACTTGGTCCCGATCCTGTCGATCGGGACCAAACCATATCAGTTCAGTATGAAGTTAATCAAGAACCTCTGTATAGACCTCCAGTATAGCGCAAGCATGTAATGACTCCCCGGAAGCCACGCAGTCTTTGGACGACCTGTCTTGTTATACGTCTTCAAAGCAAAACTTAATGGAAAGACCTCGTCAAACATCATGTAGATCAAAAAGACTCTCCCCGGATCAAATTTATTCGCATGAGTAAGCGGGTCGATATGCCTGAGCTTTTCTCTGAGTTCATCTATGGTCACGCCGTTTTTCTCAAGCAGAACCCTATAGCGATAGGTCTCAAAAGAAGGGTTGTAAATTACCCCTGCGACGTCGCCACCTGCCGCTATTGGTACACATTTATAAAAACCGCCGACTGCACCGGCTGATAATGCAACAATTCCACCGAGGCTCACACCGGAGACAGATATCTTTTGTTTATCCACATATTCCAACCGCGACAGAAATTCCTTTGCTTTTAATGTGTCCTGTATCGCCTGATCAAAAAAATCAGCTATAGACTGCGGATCCCCAAGGAGTTCCTTCCGATTCAAATCAAAAGGTCGCCTCTTGCCATAATAGGGCAAGTAGATCAGAAATGTTACAACGTTCTTTTTCGCAATAGTCCTGCAGAACCTCTCTATCGGGGTAAGGTAACTTGATGTGTAGTGAACAAAGACAAGGACAGGATATTTTTTATTTCTCTCAAGAGAAGCTGGTTTGAATAGAATCCCATAGACTGTATCATTAACTTGAAATTTTGATGTAAAGCTCGAAGGAAATGAGACCTCAAACGAGTCTTCCGTTAATTGCGTTAGGTTATAGCCTCGGCCGTTGATTTCACACGAGCATAGTGCGATGAATAATATTATTCCAGCTTTCCGCCATATCATCTCTTCTTTGCAGGCACAAGAAAGTAGAGCTCTTTAGGCATCTGACCCATCATTCTTCTTATAATTTCATCGGCTCCTCTATTCTTGAGTGTCCCTGCTAAAGCCTGTGCAATTGACTCTGGCTCATCTTGATTTCCTATGGCAGTGTCCTTGATAAGTCTAGAGCCATCGAGCGATGCAACAGCGGCGGTCAACCTCAGGAGGCTAAGCTCCAAGGTTGCGTATGCGCCGATCGGAATATTACAACCGCCTTCAAGTTTTTCCAACAGGGCGCGCTCAGCTTCGGCACATCTTTGCGTTCCCTCGTCGTTTAGCACCTTTATCTTCTTTTCCAGGTCGCGATTATCAGATCTTATCTCGATTGCGACAACCCCCTGACCCGGTGCAGGGGGAAGAATAGAGAGAGGAATCTGAGTTGGTTTGAATTGGATTCCATTTGGATAGAGTCTCTTTAATCCCACCTCAGCAACTACGATACCGGCCAGCTTGGTTGATGAAAGCAATTTCTCTATGCGAGTGTCCAGGTTACCCCTCAGGTCCATAAAATTTAATCTCTTAAACGCATATTTGAGAAAGGCTTGCCGTCTCAAGCTACTTGTCCCGACTACTGAACCTTCTGGGAGTCTTTCAAGAGGTATGTTATTCTTTGATATTAAAATGTCATTGGGTGACTCGCGGGACAGGTATACGCATATTGAAAGGCCATCATGCACCACAGTTGGCATATCCTTCAGGCTGTGAATAGCAATGTCTATCTTTTTGTTTAAGAGCTTGTTCTCTAACTCCTTTACAAAGACGCCCTTTCCTGCCTTTCGAAGTTTTGCTGCTGTTTTTATACGATCGCCCTTGCTAACTATTGGGACTAGGACAAATTTTGTCCGTGGAAATTTATCCAAAAGCCTCTGCCTTACGAATTCAGCCTGAGCAAGGGCAAGAGGTGATTTCCGCGTGCCAATTAATATGCGGGATTTCACAGGGCTATAGTAGCAGAATGGCCACTACATGTCAATTACAGTAACCCCCTGTCCATCAAGTATTTATAACCAACTCCATGTCTCAAGCCGCGTGTCGACACGATAAATTGATTTTTCTCCGTTGCGCACAAAGTTTGCTGTAGTATGACAACCCCCGCAACCATAACGTCTGCACGGCCTTTCTCTATATGATATTTCCTGACTCTTTCCGCAGTGGTAATACCGAAAAGTTTATCTTGTAGGACATTTAGATCATCTATCCCTACACGTGACATATGATACTTGTTTGGAATAAAATTCTTGTCCCCGCTTAAAACAAAGGCAAGCATTGCCGGTGAGCCCCCTATTGCAACAACAGTAGATGTTTCTTTCTTCAAAAACCCTAATGAACCTTTAACAAACTCTCTCATGGCGTTAATTTGTACAAGGGTCGGAGGGTCATCGGAAATGAACTTCTCCGTCAGCACCACTACGCCAATTGGCAGACTTGTACTGATTAATCTCCCATCTCTTCTTTTTATATACTCAACGCTACCGCCTCCGACATCTACAGCCAGCGGGTTATGGATTTTACCCCCATACGTTGCACCAAGGTATGAAAGCATTGATTCTTCCCGTCCGGAAATAACCTCTGCCTTCGCCCCGAGTTTCTCGATCTGTTTAAGAAATACCTTGCTGTTATTCGCTCTTCTCAGCGCCTCAGTGGCAACTAGAACTATCTTTTCTGCGCTACAGCTCTTTGCTACTGAGAGAAAATCTTTAATGCACACGAGTGTCCTCTCTGCTGCTTTTCGATTTATCTTCCCAGTTTCGCTTACTCCCTCTCCTATCCTTGTCACCACCATCCTGTCTTGTAGGATCTCTGCTCTCCTCATCACAACGAGCTTTATTGAGTTTGTCCCGATGTCTATGACTGCAATTACCACGCCCTAGAATTATCTGTACCTGTTGCTTTTTGGCAACTTTTTTGGCACCTTAATGGTCTATATATATAAGCTCACGTGTCAGCAGTTTTTTACGGGGTGTAGATGGCAATAGCTCCCAAAAATCGAAGGAATTGTTTTGAAGAGAGGGCAGAGGCAACAAGAGTTC
>SBBU01000240.1 GCA_005239585.1 Planctomycetaceae bacterium | reverse complement strand
TACCAGAATGCATTTACTAACAAAGACCCCTCTTCACGTCCGTCTATTAAAACTCTATAGCGAGCAAAAGACCCCTGGCAATTTCGATCAGAGTATTCTGTCAGAGTTTTTTCAGGTAGATAAAGATGAAATCTTTCTTGTTCTTAAAGACTTTCAATCAGCCGGCCTTGTTGAACTTTCATTGAATAAAGCAAGGTTTCTCCCCCTTAAAAGCGACAGATTTAAAGAGGAGATAGCCGGCTTTTTGGCAAAAAACAAACCCCAGTAAAAAAATTAGCATGTCAGCCTCACGGCTTGCCTAAGATCAACGCAAAACTAACACACGATTAACAAAAACTCTTGCAATCTCCATTCGTAAAATAGATTTTTCAGAGACAAGTCAGGTACTCAG
Source organism: Planctomycetaceae bacterium (assembly GCA_005239585.1). The sequence continues at coordinate 5,505 of SBBU01000240.1, read as the reverse complement.
GCTTTACACCAAAAACATGGGCAAGATCTCCTGCATAGCAAAGGGTTCTAAAAGGAACCAATCCCCTTTTTTGGGCGCCATTGATATCTTCGTACTCTATGAGATTACTAACATTGACAAAAGTCCTTCCAACCTAGATATTCTTACATCTGCCCTGCCCCTTGAAAATTACTCCAACTTGAGGCGAAACATCACATCCTACTTTGCAGCAAACTATATAGCACAGTTCATCGATGAACTGACCATTGAAGGACAGGAAAATCCCGGGCTATTTGAAGAGATAGAGGGGGTGTTAGAGTCGCTCGACAAGGGAGGGGATGTCTTCAATCTTGTGACACGATTTGAACTCAAGGCCCTCAGGATACTGGGCTACCTACCCAGGTTTACAGAGTGCGGTTATTGTAAAACACAGATAACTGGTGAGAACTCGTACTTTTCGACACGAGATGGCGGGGCCATATGCCTGAAATGCAGGACTAGAGGGCCGGTACCAATGCTGGTTGAGACACAGGTGTTAAAGAGGCTTCAAGACGGGGAATTTGCAGCCACATCTCCTCTAGAAAAGCAAAAGACAAGGGACCTTCTTGACTATCACATCTCCTTCATCACCGGCAAAAAATTATTGACAATATCGAGGTATTTATATTAAATACCTCTTCATAGTTTGGGTAAGGAGAGGACAGGACCACGGATAAACTGTTAATTCACACGCCTTGATGACTGAGCAAAACCAGCCGGAACAAAATAGGCAGGAACTCCCTCGTATCCTAGGATTATGGGATGGGCTGGCGCTTACCATCGGCGCGATGATCGGCTCCGGGATCTTTCGAACACCGGGTAACGTAGCTCAACCATTCATATCACTCGGCCCCGCCCTGACGCTATGGATCTCTGTAGGATTTCTTGTACTACTTGGAAGCTTGACCTTTGCAGAGCTCACAGCAATGTTCCCCAGAACCGGCGGACTATATGTTTATCTTCACAAGGCATATGGGAAGAGCACTGCCTTTACATTTGGCTGGGCCCAGCTGATCTTACTGAGACCAGCAAGCATAGGCGGGCTAGCGCTCGTAGTGGCAGAGTTCACCAATAGGGCACTCGGTTTAACACTAGATATCAGAATAGTCTCAATATCAACTATTGTATTGCTTACTCTGACTAACATCCTCGGTGTGCAATGGGGAAGCCTTGTTATGAAAATATGCACTGCCATTAAGATGCTTGCCCTTATTGTCATTATTGGCCTAGTCTTTGCGATCGCAAAGGGAAGTTTTATTCACATTGAGCCATTTTTTGATTTCCATACTACAGGTGACAAGACATTTTTTGCCGCCTTGGCCGCCGGGATAGTTGGCGTTTTGTGGTCATACGATGGCTGGGTCGACACCACTTATGTTGCAGGTGAAATAAAAGAACCGCAGAAAAATGTGCCGAGGGCACTCATCATCGGACTAGCAATCGTGACTGTAATTTACGTGCTGGCCAACCTTGCATATATGTATACCCTTCAGCCAGCCGCACTCAAGGCGTCAAAGAGTGTGGCACATGATACTATAGGCTTATGTATCGGAAATCAGTTTGCCCTCCTTATAACAATTGCAATTATTATTTCAGTTCTGGGCACCACCAACGGCACGATCCTTACAGGCGCAAGAGTTGTCTATGCCATGTCTAACGACAAACTAACATTCGGATTCCTAGGTACCAAGCACAGCAAATTTTCTAGCCCAATTACAGCCCTCATAATACAGGGGACCATAGCATCCCTCCTCATAGCTTGGAATCCAAGCTTTGAAGACCTGATAGGCGACTTTACATTTACAATGTGGATCTTTTACATCGCTGGGGCCTGTACTATCTTTATCTTTAGGAAAACCGACCCTGATGCACCTCGACCTTACAAGGTATTTCTCTACCCTATTGTACCACTAGCCTTCTTCATGATATCGACATGTATGATAATCAATGCAGTAGCAGTAAACCCGGAGCAAACCGGGCTTCGAATTGTAGCAATTGCCGCAGGCTATCCAATATTTTTCATCTGGCATGCGCTAAAAAAGTAAAGTCGCCCCACCACAAGCTATGGGAAGGCTTTTTTCCTAGGATTGACATAAGACTGGTCCTGCAAGAGGCACATTAAGGGTTTGTGTTCTTTAGCCTCAACAGCATGCGTGAAAAAACTGGTGAACGAGTAAGCTCCCAGATCTACCCTATTTTAGGTTATTCCACTGATCGGCAATCATCTTTTGTCATATTGCAAGAGTGGATTTATAAAACCTCTTGCATTTATGCGCGCAAGTTTTAAGGGCGTGGATGCACTGCTATAATAGCGATGATGACAGAGCAATTAGATGCCGCAGCTGAACTTCTCATTAGGGCGAAGAACGGTGATCGGGAGGCCTTTAGCTCCCTTGCAGCCCTATATCAAAAACGTGTCTATGCAAGTGCCCTTGTGGCTTGCTCAGATCCTGATCTCTCTGAAGACGTTACGCAGGAAACATTTCTTATAGCATACAAATCCCTCAATAGCTTGAGATCCGTAGATCGACTAGCAGCTTGGCTCTGCGGCATCGCGTGGAAGGTTGCAAAAAGACTAGCTAGAAAGAGAAAGCTCCCCTCAAGATTTAGTGATCATATTTCTCAAGATGTGCCGGAGCAGAATCTAATTGCTTCCGAGCGTACAGCCCTTGTATTCAAGGGACTCGGTAGACTGTCGGAGAAATACCGCTTGGTATTATCGTTGAGGTACGTTGAAGGGCTTTCCTATTCAGAGATTGCAGATCGAATGGGAGAATCAGTTAGTAGTGTCGAGTCATTACTCTTCAGGGCTCGCCAGTCATTTAGAGATAATATGCCTGATCTCAGGAATCTTATGGGAGGTTAATAATGAAGTGCGAAGAGATTGAAAGGATCATTTCGGTCAACATAGATGGAGCGCTCGACAGATCCGAGTTAGAGCAGCTCAAGGCACACCTTGCAACATGTGTTGGTTGCAATTCGATCTATAAAGAGTGGCAGGCCATGGACAGGTTGCTCAAGGATACATTGTCTGATCGCCCGCGCAGAGCTATTAATCTTCCAATTGAGCCAAGGCCAAAATTATGGCTAACGATATCTATCGCAGCCGCTGCGGGCATCATTCTGGTAATTGCCATTTCGATACTTTCATTGCCAAAGGATGTGGAGGTTGTTTCAGGTGAGGTTACTGTCTCTGATGGGAAAATTAGTACAGGAGCGGATCAACAAGGAATAGTAAAGCTCTTTAACCGCAGTCTTGTGGAGCTAGCGCCAAAGACAAAACTTGTAGTGGATAAAGCCAAGGCAACCACAGAGCATGTCGTAAAATTGAATCAAGGAGCAGCCACGTTCCAAGTGGAAAAGCAGTCAGCGAAACCATTTGTGGTCAGAACCGACATTGCAGAAATCAAAGTTCTAGGCACAAAGTTTAGGGTAAACACTGATAGCGGAGGAAAAGATATGAAAAAATTAATGACGGTAATGGTACTGGCAGGGATTGTGCAGGTCACAAATGCACAGGGCACAGCGTTGGTGGAAGCGTTTGAGACTGCATACGTAGTGCAGGATAATGCGCCGACGAAACTCAGCTCACAGGAAAAGGAAAACGTGGCGGCACTGCTCAAAGAGCTCGCGCAAAAGGAAAAATCAGAGTGGTTCGATTTCGTCAGCGCGAAGCTCAAAGAAAACCCAGATCTTTTGAGCCTCGAAGGCAAGCGCGCCCTAGCAGTGGAACTACTAAAGGAAGATATTATTCAAAAGCAGCTTAAAGCAATTGTGGATCCTGCATCCAAGGTTCAACTAGATAATAAAGAGACGGAAAAACTATACAAAGAACTTTTAATAAAGCACCAAGATAATGACTGTTTAGTGATGAAACAAATTGAGAAAGGAGGACATGCCAGCAAAGTGCTACATGGCAGCTTCAAATGTAAGTTTTGCAAAGGAGGTGAACTCAAAGGAGGTGGACATGATTTTGAACCCGGTACTGGATGTCCTACCGGTTGTATGAGATTCGCCTGCAAACGAACCGCCGAGCAAGAGGGTGTATGCAATCTATGCGGAAAAATCCTTGTCGGACAAAAGCTTGATTCAAAACCAGTGCTTGAGATTCACAAAAAAACATGCAACGACTGCACTTCAGAAAGCATTGCAGACCGTTGCAAGTGGTTCTTTGAAAGAGCCATCGGGTACAAACACATATGGAGAAATGGTGAACACAAAGATGATGACTGCTGTGAATTAGAAAAGGATAATGGCCAAAGCAGCCAAGGCCCTTGTTATGTGTGTAGCAAAAGATTTGAGGCTGGTGGACACCTCCACCACTTGTTATGCAAAGACTGCGCCAAAGATCTCAAGATATGCTGGCATTGCAGAAAATCAAAAAAAGGTAAAGAGCCAACTAAGAAAAGCGACTGCACTGTAGATATTCAAGAGAGTCAGAAGGAAAGACCAAAGGTTGAACATGCCTGGTTTTACATCGGAGTGCTGGCGCATAAAGATGGGGAACTACGACAGTGTGCGGCGTTTGCGTTAAGCCATGTCGCATCTAACCTCAAATCCAAAGAGGCCGAAGAGGCGGCGCTTGCGGTAATAGACGTGCTTGAAGACCCCCTAGTCGGTGTCCGTTGGTACGCGGCGTTGACACTGGCAAAGCTTGCAGCTTTGAAGACTTGGCCAAAGGAGCTTGTGGCAAAGGCAACGCAAGTGGTGGAAGCGGCGTTGAAGAAAGAATTGGACAAGACCGCTAAACACTGGCTGGAGCAGGCAATGCTTGCATTAACCAACCCTTCGCACGTCCTAGTCGATCCTCCGAAACCACCGACAAATCCGCCTATCTCTACCAAGACTAATGTACTGTGCACAAAGCACAGTGTAAAAGAATGTAACAACTGTTTTAAAGTGCAGGAGGTTGAGTACACTATCCCTCATTATGAATGCGTTGCCCATGACAAAAAAAGAGACGAGTGTTCAGAGTGTGAGGAAACTATAAATAAGGAGATAATGAATAAAGACATTTGCCGGAGCCACACGAAAAGGTACTGCGAGGAATGTTTCGTTGTGGAGAACAAGGACAAGGCGGTCTTTGTTACAAGCTGTAAAGAGCATAGTAAAAAGGAATGTGATCAATGTTTTAGAATATACACGGCTAGTAACATGCAGTGCAAGAAACATGGCAAGTGGAGTGTCTGTCAGGAATGTTTCCGCAAAACGAAAGAAGAGAAAAAGAAAATGGTGGTGGTAACATGTACTGCGCACAGTCAATCTTGGTGTAAAGAGTGTATGTCTTATCCACCCGAAAAAGAGTTTCCAAATAAATGGCCTAGTGAGCTGAGGAAGGAAGAGAAGGAGTTCTTCCCGCAAAGATATCCAGATCATCAGAGGTAATGACTAGTGATTATATGTAACGGGCTGCGCCTGATATGATAAGAAGAAAACTATTTTATGGAGGCGTAGCCATGTTAAATATGGGAATAGATCTTGCCAAGC
>SBBU01000154.1 GCA_005239585.1 Planctomycetaceae bacterium | reverse complement strand
GTTCTAATAGAGACTCTGGATTTCAAAACTGGCCCAATAGACCTGCTGCGACGGCGGCAACATTGGCAGGAATGATGGATGGTCAAATTTCCCCTACAGAAGGAGGATCCGGATGCAGCATGGATGTTGATTCGCAGGGTAATCTTTACGTATTCGATGCATGGAATAACCGCGTCTTAAAATATAATAAACCATTCGAGCGAACTGGGGAGATTACAGCCGATGACGTTTGGGGTCAAAATGATTTCACTGGTCAGCAATCAAACAAAGGCATGTCTGCTCCAGACGCAACTTCGCTCTCTTACAGCTGGGGCCGTGCTAATAACTGGACGGCTGGCGTCGATATCGATGCAAGTGGGAATATGTGGGTTGCGGACAATAACAATAACCGAGTCCTTCGCTTCCCAGCTGGTTCCAAGACAGCTAATTTAGTCCTTGGTCAGGCGAACTTTACGTCAAATGGCTATGTAAATGTTGATACTGACGGACAGAATGGTGTTGACAGTCAGGAAATACAGCAATCTCTGAATCGATTCAACAGCCCTACGGTTGTGAGAGTGAATAGTCAAGGATGGGTTTATGTGGCTGATGAAGGCAATTTTAGAGTTCTAAGATTCAAACCGCCTTTTACAAATGGTATGAGTGGCGAAGTGTTCGGTTCAGGATTTAGAAGGCCGACCGGTATTGACTGTGATCCAACTGAACCCGGTCGCGTTTGGATTTGCAATGCATGGGAAAAGGTAATTGAGCTCTGGGATGAGACCTCAAATACAAAGATAAGAGAGCTGGGTACAAGAGGAGATGGAAATGTAATGCATGATGCCACAGGTTCTATAGGAGTTGATTCTCAGGGCAACGTTGTTGTTGGAACTGGCAGATCGGGAATAAATGCAAATAACGTACTAGTTTATAAAAAGAATTCCAGCGCATTAACTCCAACTCATCTATTTGTAGATAACAGCAATACTAGCAATAGCTCAATTAGCGCGCTAGGAGGTCAGGTGTGTGGTGTTGCAGTTGCAGATAATCAGCTCATAGTACATGATTGGGGCCGAGTTCTCTTCTGGAATAATCCCGCATCCCTTACAACTTTTAAGGCGCCAGATGGGTATATTAGCGGTTTTAGTAATATAACCATAAACAGCTTCTTTTCTTATGACCCAGCAGTAGGTGAAGGGACTATCAAGGCAGATAAGAACCACCACCTTTGGGTTTCTACAGTAAAGAATGCAGCTTACCCTGCCAGAATACTTGTTTACAATTTGCCGCTTGTAACCGGTGCAACTCCCATAAAAATTCTTGGAGGAGGGGCAAATCAATCATCGACATTCAATGTATTAGGTGGCGGAACAATTACATTATGCACAAAAATATGGGGAATTGCCCCAACGGATGCTGGTGACTTTTTGTGGGTTACAGATAGTGATTTCAATCGAGTAATTAGGATCCGTAATCCACTATCAAATAATCCACTCGTTGATGTAATTCTAGGGCAAAAAGACATCAATGGTACCCCAGATATTCCGGTTTCTAATCCTGAACCGGGGCAACAAACGACAAATTTGGCTAATCGTAACAACAGCACAGCGGATGCCACTACACTTGGTTATCCCGGTTTACTGGCAATTGATCGCCTGGGGAACTTGTATGTCTCTGATCACTCTCTGGAAATCAGGGGCAATAAACGACTGCTTGTCTACGACAAAAATCTGTTCCCAACAAATAATACCAGTGTAATATTTGCACCTGCGGCGACCAAGATATTTCCAAACATTGCCACATGGGAACCCGCGTTTAATTCACAAAATCGGATGTTTGTCGGATACAATCCGTACCACACTCCGAATCCAGCAGGCGGATACTTCCCTGCCTTCTATAATGATCCTCTTGGACCGAGCACAGAACCTAATGCAATGGTAAATGATTTTCACTCTCACGGTTACGCAGCTGCATTTGATGATAGTGACAATTTGTATTTGACCGACCTGAACCGAGCCAGAGTTCTTATATACAAGAACCCAAGTACAATATCTTTGGCAGCTCCTACAGTTACGGGCCCCACAGGTAACTCAGGGGTCCCCGGAACTTTATATTCTTTTACTGCATCATTTGCTGGCACAGACTATTTAAATGTCCACTACACGTTTGATTGGGGCGATGGGACCACCACGTCATCAGGGTGGTTGGTGAAAGGATCTTCAGCAACATACTCTCATTCCTGGTCTGCATCAGGTTTTTATACAGTCAGAGTAAAAGTTAATGATTCTCAATGGTTTACCATGACGATGACTGTAATTGCAAATAATGTTGATTTAATAGTAAGCGACTCGTGGATACCACAGCAGATAGAACAAGGAAAGACATTGACACTATTGGATGCGATATCAAATACGGGTGGAGCCTCACCGTCATTCACAGTAAGCTACAATATCTCCAGCGCTACTCTACCCAGTACACAGCTTGGTACACGTACGGTCAGTAACCTTGCAAATTCTACTGATTTCAAGGCAGTGCAAATGACAATTCCTTCCACGTTAGCAGACGGCTCATATACAATTACAATTACAGTGGATTCCGGGAATATCATACCTGAAACCAACGAGACCAATAACACATTGACACGAACTATAAATGTAACCAGGCCATTCAAGTATGACTTTAATGGCGATAATGCGGTATCAG
>SBBU01000288.1 GCA_005239585.1 Planctomycetaceae bacterium | reverse complement strand
TTTTCATTTACAACGCCCCCTGTGACGGCAGGCGGGAAGATCGAAATAGTGCCTTTTTTAGGCGGTAAATGGCCTGTGGTTACTTATGAGTATGAACCGGACTATGAATAAGGCAATTCTATCCTTCTGCTTGATCCTTACGTCCATACTCATAATGAATCTGTGAGAGAAGAATAACCTATGCATTGGGTTCGCTTTTATTCGTTCTCGCAAGAGTATACAATGCTAGAATATTTGTGGAGTAAAATATGTATGAAATAAAAGTAAACCTAGATGCACCAGTCTCCTCTATAATGGCAGGACCTGTGCGTTGTCTGAAAGCGGAATGGGACCTGAAGGAGGCAGTTCGTTTCCTCTTAGGCAACAACATTACCGGCGCACCGGTAATAGAGTCCAGCGGTAAGGTTGCAGGCGTTCTGTCATTTACAGATATAGTCCGCTGTACGGGCTGGCATCTTCAAGCTGACGAATTTCAGAAGGACTTGTCAACACCTTCGCAGGTCGGCAATCCGGCAAGAGGTCAGCACATGGACAAATTGGCTGAAATAAAAATAAAGGATATCATGACGCAAAATGTAAAAATCATAATGGAAAACGAACCTATATCGCGAGCGCTGCATTACATGTTGAAAGATAAAATACACCGCATTTTTGTAATAAGCAGGGCGAGCAAGGTTGCTGGAGTCATATCTGCGACAGATGTTACGCGCTGGCTAATGAATAAATACGTTACTTCATAATAAAGTTATCAAAGCAGCTGTCACTTACCATTAAATATGGTCACCAGAGAGAATTCCTGGCTAAAACTCTAATATACTCAGGAATTGGGACAGTACACCATCTTATAAAGAGCACTTTTCGTTTCTACTTATATTCCCTCTTTTCTACTTTTTCAACATGTCTCATGGTAGGTTTATAGTACACGGGACCTGTGTAGTTAAATTCTTCGGCGTAGTTTGTCTCTTGGTGGCGACCCGACTATTGGAGATATACTGCAGTATTTTGATTGTAACGTGGGTAAGTTTAATCTGTACATGTGATTATGAAGATAGTAATTCCGGGTGGGACTGGGCATATTGGTTCAGTGCTTGTGCCAGAGTTGCTTGCTGGCGGACATGACGTTGTCGTGCTTAGCAGAAGCGGGACAAGCCCCGCCCGTGTTGTAAAATGGGATGGTCGCACACTAGGGGATTGGGCAAACGAAATCGACGGCTCAGATGCGGTAATTAACCTTGCAGGACGAAGCGTCAATTGCAGGTACACACAAAAGAATCTTCAGGAAATGATGGATTCACGCATAGATTCGACCCGTGCTGTCGGGTTGGCAATCGGTCAGGCAAAAAAGCCTCCGCGCTTATGGCTGCAGATGAGTACAGCAACTATTTATGCACACCGTTTTGACGCCCCCAATGATGAAGCAAACGGCATTATTGGAGGTTCTGAACCTGATGCCCCAGAGAGCTGGCTCTCTAGCATTGAGATAGCCAAGGGATGGGAGAAAACATTATTTGATGCAAAGACACCACAAACTCGTAGGGTCGCGCTCCGAACTGCAATGATGATGAGCCCAGAGAGCGGTGGTACATTCGATATGCTTCTCGGTTTAACTCGCCGGGGGCTAGGTGGTGCGATCGCAGGCGGCAATCAGTTCATGTCATGGATTCATTATCGTGATTTAGTGAGGGCGATAGAGCTCTTACTCGATCGCGATGATATGCAGGGCGTTGTCAATCTGGCCGCACCGAATCCGCTTCCCCAACGCGAATTTATGTCTGAATTACGTAGAGCTTGGGGGGCATGGATAGGTTTGCCTGCAGCCAAGTGGATGCTTGAAATCGGGACTTGGTTCATGGGCACAGAATCTGAGCTTATCCTCAAAAGCAGGCGTGTAGTGCCGAAGCGTTTACTCGACGCGGGTTTCTCATTTGAATTCCCCGAGTGGTCTGCGGCTTCAAAGGATCTCGTAGCCCGCTGGAAGGTCTTACGAGATAAAACCTAGTGACATGCTAGTCCGCCACAAAGAAGGACTAGCAATCTGTTAAACTCTTGTCAACAACTATATTCAACCCTCTGCATTTACCGATCTACTCCTTTCAACTTATGTCATGGAAATGTCTCATAAATTAAACCAAACTACCAATCTCACGTTAGACGGGCCATGCTCTTTTGATAATGATAGCATTAAATCAAGCAACCTCTTGGAATCGTCTGTTAGCATATCTTGTCTGCTATATGATTCGTATTTGTAAGTATATTTTCCTTTCTGAAGCTCATTATATTTCTCAAGTTGTATAATTTCATCTGCTGTTAGCTCATCTAATAAGGCTAGTTCTTGTAGTAAGTGGGTTCTTTCACCAACCTCCCAGTCGGAATTTTTCAATAGTCTCGTGCTTGTTTCGTCCCAGTTTATCTTTTGGATTTCATCTAGTGTTATCCAGCTATATAAGAAATCGTCCTCATATGTGAAGGATCTTACCTTATCACTTATATCAGCCGGTAAGCCTCTGTTACCAGCGATTGGCTTGAAACCATGCCAATTTGTGGCACCAAAGAAAGACTCCATTAAATTGTAATCCATCAAAACCCAGTCTGCATCTGTGTGGTAAAGCCACTTGTCACTTTGCCGTACTTCAATAAAAGCTGACATTAAAATACTCACGTCATGAAGATTACGTTGATTTGTATTAGAATGCAACCGCATGTCTGCTGTATGAAATATACTAATTATCAATTTAATGCGATGTATCAGATATTTTTTGGTGATTATTAAGGGAGATTGTGGGCATTCCCAGAGTATTAAAACTGGTGAAGGTATTTCGCTGAGATTTGGTTGATTTTTCACGTGTTTTTTTAACAATAGCAAGGAATATTTTAAAGGGGATATGCTATGCGATCGTACCGTTTTCGATTGTTTCCTCTAGGTTTCTTTACAGGTCTCTTCAATCCGGAGAAACTTGTAGAGGTTATTCGTGATGTGTGCAAGGATGGCTATCGCATGCTGCGCCGTGAGTTTACCATAGAGCGGCGGCGAGTGGCTTTTTTCTTTTCGGCATTAAGTTTTGGCATAGTTTCCAGACGAGAAGAGGATTTCCCTGATCCGGAATACGATTATCGTGTGGCTGTTTATCGAACCAGATTTTTTACCCGGACTGTGAATATAGATGACATGACACATGTTCTCAACGGAACAGCAAGCGGCGGCTATGAATTTTTCTTTGCTATAAAGTACCCCACGCGCCTTTTACTGATCTTCCAGAGAGAGTCTTACGTTCTCTTTTTCTGAAAACCATTCGCCGGGATAGTAAAGAACTACTCTTATAAAATTCAGCAAACGTTATATCGATTCTTCAGCCGTACTATCAATCCAGTCCAGTACGAGAGGGAGCTAAACTCAGCTGCCAAGACTGCTCAACTCAAGATTTCATTCCGCGATGAGCGTCGTGTATTTGGATTCTTCAATCAGCCGGCTGTCATAGCAATATTTGAATAAGAAAAGGGATAATATGACCGAGTGGAAAGGGAGTGCTTTTCACCCTAGTCTGAAAAATGGACGAAGCGAATGCATTCTGATTATAAGAGAGAAATCACTTGTGGCAAGAACACCGCAGGGAAGCGAACTGGTGATGGACATTGACGATTGTGAGTTTAGACTTCAGGGTGATGCCAATAAAACCCTTGCGTTCATCAGCAGGAAAACGGATCGATTTACTCTGACTACGACTGATAGCAGCCTTCTTGAAGAGCTCAAGCGCTTTTCTGGCTTTGTGGAGACTCTTAACCGCTTCCACACATCACGTCGCAAGTCTTGGGTAAAGAAGATTGTTGTTCCACTTGTTATTCTCATCTTCTTGTTCGTAGTTCTGCCTATTCTGTTCTTTGGTCCGGTTCTGGATCTTGCTGTAGGTGCTCTTCCTGTAAGCATTGATATTCAACTGGGAGAGCTAGCCGCTGATTCAGCTATACGCGAATTGACAGGACAAGCCCCTAATGAAAAAGTAAACGAACAAGTACGCAGTGTTGTTGACACGATAATGAATCGGCTGCTGGTGGCTGTTCCGGATCAAGGATTTCGCTTCAAAGTTCATATCGTATCTTCGGACATTTTGAACGCATTCGCTTTGCCGGGGGGACAGATAATAGTAACAACTAGGCTGCTTCGCAAGGCAGGTTCTGCAGAACAGGTGGCAGGTGTCTTGGCACATGAGATTTCACATGTTACAAATCGCCATGGCCTACGTGGTGTTGCAAAGGGCCTGAGCTTCTGGATCCTACTTGGGGCAGTTTTTGGTGATGTGGGGGCAATAGGGGGTGCTATATTAGCCCAGGCTGCTAACCTTGTGAGTCTAGGATTTTCACGAGATATGGAGAGAGAGGCTGACCGTCAGGGCATACTACTCCTCAAGTCAGCGCGTGTGGATGTGAATGGATTGGGCAATTTTCTTCAAAAGCTCATGGAGCATGAAAAGACCAAGCCGCATCACGGTGTGGCAATTTTTCAAACGCATCCAGTAACAGAGGAGAGGCTGGAAAACATCAAGGCTCAGATCAAAGAGATTGGACATGGTAATCCAGAACGGATCAATGTTGACTGGGTCAGTTTGCAGAATGCTCTGCGATGAAATTTAAGCGAAAGTTCTGAACAGCCCTTTACTAATCTCAGGCTTAGCTTTATTGATCATGCCCTTGTTTACATTAAGATTTTCAAAGGTACGTTTGTGGTACACGGGTGAATATACGTAGGAATTGAGGCTATACACTACAGTATGAAGTACAAGTTTCGTTTCTACTTCTATACCCTCTTTTCTACTCTTTTCAACTTGTCTCATGGTACGTTTATGGTACATTTACTGACTATGAGGGTAGAAATTGATAAGGAAATGCGAAAGGCGATTCTTCACATTGCGCGTACACACGGGATTCGTAGAGTAAGAGTGTTTGGTTCACAAGCACAAGGAAAAGCCATAGAATCAAGCGACATAGATCTGCTTGTGGATATAGATTCTGGACGTGACTTGTTTGATCTGGCTGGTTTCAAGCTTGACCTTGAAGATCTTTTAAAATGTCATGTTGATGTTGTGACAGAGGGTGCTCTGAGTCCACTTATACGTGACCATATCCTAAATGAAGCAACACAACTGTGAAGGATGAATCGGTTTATCTTAGACATATTCTCCAGGCAATAGGTAAAATTCAACGTTACACCGCGAAAGGCAGGCGTGCATTCATCGAGAATAGTATGATTCAGGATGCAGTGGTTAGAAATTTAGAGATTATAGGAGAAGCTGTTGCGAAATTACCAGTTCACTTCAAGCAACGGTATCCCGCTGTACCTTGGCGTAAAATAACGGCATTAAGAAATATTCTTATTCATGAATACTTTGGAGTCGATATTCAAATTGTTTGGAGAGTTGTAAGAAAACGTATTCCTTGGTTGAAGAGCCAGATCAAAGCTCTGTTGAAAAAAAGCTCTAGTTAATAGTTGCTATTTGGGATTCAACTAACACCTATGTTAATCATCAACATCACTGAAATAACAGGACATTCTATACAGGTGGCGGAGGGGCAGGCGTTCGATAAACTCAGGCCTTGGTTTATTTGTTTTGATTCCATTTAATCATTCAATCTAAAATCATTAAATGAATAAATTCAATCGGAGGGGCAGGGATTCGAACCCTGGAGCCAGGAGTTAACCCGACCAACGGCTTAGCAAGCCGCCGCAATCGACCACTCTGCCACCCCTCCGTAAAGGATCGAGTGATTGTATCATTATCGATTGAAGATTTGTAGCAATATTACTCCTCTTTATTTTTGTAGTATCTGGTGCAGGATAGACTTGCAAAGTACATCAAGACATTTTTTAATAACTGAGGCATGAAATCGGCAATCGGGACCCTCACTGTAGTTTTAATCATAATCATTGGCAGCTGTACTCCCCAAAAGTCCACTAGGTCTGCAAAGTTTATCCACACGGAACCTTGTCCACAAAAATGTCTGATGTGCCGTATTGTGATTGACAATTCCCTCGAATATCTTGCCAAGCAGTCTATTCCAATTCAGTACAAGCAGACGCCGGTGTGGAATCACATATCGACTTGCCTTGCCGGCCTTGCCTTTATTGCACAGGGAAGTACTCAGTCAAAAGGAAAGTTTCGGAGTAAGGTGAGTGAGATCAAAAGATATGTGTGCGACAGTGTCCCGGAGATTGGAAAGCCACCCAATGAAAGGAATAAAGAGTTAAATTTTGGTGCGAATACGAACTATGCATGGTCTGCACTCTTCCTGACAGAACTCTATATGAAAGAACCAGATAGCGAGATAAGAAAAATACTTGAATACATTTCAGGTGAGCTTAACATAGCTCGATCTTCTGATGGACTTTGGCACTATAAGGGTTTGGGCAGTGTAACAGACGGCGGTCATACGGCTACGACTAATTTCTGCCTCCTTGCAGTTGGCAGTATGGAAAGAATAGGAATCCCAACTTGTCTGGAGAAGTATCAAGAAAAGACAAGGAAAACTTTTACAACAAAAATTGTCAGAGATGATGGATACTGCAATCGCTATGTTTACAGAGGCAAGCCAACTGAGGATACACAAGACCTCATCTCCAAAGACCCCGGAGCAGGTCGCACTGCAGCAACTCTATTAGCTCTTCGTGTTCTTAAAGGTGAAGATACACAAGCTTATAAACAGGGATTGAAATATTTGCGTGCAAATATTCATGATGTGATGACATATCATACCCCTCAGCTCTATGTTTTCCTGACTGCTGTTCTTTGCTATAGACTTGGCCGTGAAGAATGGGGAAAGTTTAATCAACTTTATCGAGATACAATGCTTGGCTATCAAGCGGAAGATGGCAGAGTGACCCAACTGGTAGATAAAACCAAATTTCCGGACCGGGGCGCTGTTGATTACCAGTCAGGTCCCTACACAACAGCACTCTTTGTGCTCATATTACAGCTTCCACTAGGGCATCTTTCCCTAGCTGCAGATCCTTAAACATCTCTGGAAATTTTTGTAATAATAGGTGTCATAAAAGCAAGGTCTGTGAAACTTTGGACCTTGGGGAGAAAAAGTAGTTAATCTTGTACGCAATTTCTCAGTGACAGTAGCGCCATTGCGGTTGCGAAGCTCTTGCCCATGGTGGGGTCTTCGCCGAAGCTGCCGTCGATCTCGGGCATTTTCACCAGAATTTCTAGTAGCTTGTTGATCGCACTTGTTTTCTTTTCACCGTCAAGCAATTTGGCTGTCTCGGTGGCAGGATGAAATGCGTAGAAGAAGAAAAATCCGCCTACGGTCTCATCAGCGTGATAACCAGTCTTTCTAACTCTTTCCCAGCGTGGATAGATGTCGATGAAATTTTCCACGGCACGTTCAAGGTCCTCTTTGGAGACTTTGCCAGCCATGTAAAGGGCGAAATCACATATGACACTGCGGCCTGCAGAGGACATCTTGGAGCCGCCTCCCTTGGTATTGTATGGATAAAATCCCTTTTCGCTTCGACATCCGGTTAGTGCCTTGATTGCTCTTTCTATAGAATCCTCAGGTACCTTGGCTCCTACTTGTTTGGCGAAGAGGAGTCCCTGTAGAGATGTACCAGTTGCAAAAGAGCACGAATATTCA